>NZ_DDOI01000059.1:62421-63212 GCF_002341575.1 Marinobacter sp. UBA2498
GTAACCTCGTCGAAAGCCTGTTCCGCTTCCCCGTATCGGCCATCGATAAACAACAGATCGCCGCGGCGGAATTGAGCCTCAACCCAGTATTCTGAATCCGGGTAGCGGCGGACCAGAGTATTCAGTGCATCAAGCTGCTGCGGCGTCGCGCCTCGAAGCTCCCAGGCTCTGGCAAGCTGATAATAGATCTGGTCATTGCCCTCACGCTCTGGATATTCCGACAGAAGGCGCTGGTAGGCATCGATGGCGCCGGACAGTTCATCGACAGCCGAATCCGCCATTTTCCGCTCCGCACGCTGGAATTCCAGATCGGCCAACCGATGCCTGATGGTAACCTGCTTGCGGGGATCCTCTACGAGTGGCAAAAGCGCCTTGTAACTGTCCATTACCGTTTCAATGGAAACATCTTCTGCGGGGTCGCTGACCGCCGCTGCATCGGCACTTTCCTGCCGCGTTTCGATCGCCGGAAGCGCAGCCAGTGTGCCCTCACGGACTCGCGGCATTTCTTCGCCACCGGCAGGCATCATCGACTGCAACATCTGGCAGCCACTCGCCATGACAAGGGCCCCAACCATGAGGAGGCCTTTAACAGTCCTGCCGGCCATCCGATTATTCATCACCGGCACCTGCATTTTGCGATGCGCGGAACAACTGGTCCGCCAGCCTCGCCTGGGCGTGGCGAGAGGCCAGCAGGTATCCATTAAGCTCCTGTTGCTGGGCAGCCAGCATCCGATCAACCTGCGCCAGGAGTGTTTGCCGGGCACTGCCTAATGCCTCGGACACCTCTGTTC
>NZ_DDOI01000059.1:63304-69282 GCF_002341575.1 Marinobacter sp. UBA2498
ATGCCTCGGACACCTCTGTTCCAAGAGTCGCGAGTTCCCGTTCGCTGGCAGCGATCCGCCGAGCCAGTTCCGCATGGCGGGCATCATCGGCCATCAGGCTTTCAACCCGTTGCCGCTGGGCCTGAAAGCTTTGCATCTCGCGATCCAGTTGCATGAGCTGTTTTTGCGCCGCCCAGCGATTGATTCCATAGTCATCCGCAATCCACCAATCGAAGTAGGCACGCATCCGCCGATACGTCGCACGCTGCCTGGCGGTCGTCGCGTCGTCAGGCAAATCCGCCAGAGTTTTCTCAACCTCAGCGAGCTTGTCTCTAAGCGCTTTTTGTTGCGAGGTCATGAAGAATCCCGCATCTTCGTCTGCCAGCGCCGAGGAAACTCTGTCCGTGAAGTCCTCGTGCAACTGCTGCCACTGGTCTGCCTGTTGGGTTTCGAGTGCCCGACGGGTCTCGGCAATACGAATCTGCCGTTGCTGCTCACGGGTCTCCAGCATGATCCGGAACGATTCAAACCTGGACTGCCGCTCGGCGATGAAGGACTGCATTCGGTAGAGTTCGTTCAATTCGGCAAGCGCCTGCTGGAACGTCTCCGAAGCCAGCACTTCTGCCATACCAGAATCGAGGGGCTGCACGCGCAGCCGGCCATAGGAATCTGTAAGAATCCCGTCGCTGTCACGGCTGAACTCAAGCTGGGCCATCAGACTTTCTTCATTCAGCCGATCCCGGATATTGTCGAGCTCCCTGATACGGGCCTCGTAATGGTCGGCTGCCTTTTTAAACGCAGGCAATGCACGCTGTGGAGCGTTCATCTGCTCAAGAACATAGGCGCGGGCAAAGGGAACCTGCTGGCGCCAGGGCAAAAACAGTTCACGGTTCGCGAGAGTATCAAGGGCGTCGAGAGCCCTCTCCGGCCTGCCCTGGCCCGCCGCGGCAACGGCGTAGTCAAAGAGAGCCTGATCGGCGAACACGCCGGTCAGTGGCATGGCTCCCAGGACCTCCAGAGCTGCCTCAAACTGGTTATCACGCAGGTACAGGCCCGCAAGCGAGAGGCGAGCGCGGCCCAGCAGGCCCTCCCGTTCGGCATCTGGCTCGACGGAGTCAATGGACTGGTCGAGGATGGCGATGAGCTTTTTCAGTTCCTCTTCGGCGGCAGCTACGTCTGCCGCATCGAGAGCGGAGACCGCGGAATTGTACCGGAGGTAAAGGGACCAGATGTCCGTTTCGTCCAGCTGCTCCCGAAGCGAAGCCAGTTCGGGTTCATCATCAGGGCGGGCAGACATCATGACCAGCCGGGAGCGCAGATAAATCCATTCGCGGAAAAGATCGTGGTCGGCCTCGGCCAGTATCTCGCCATCCACACGATTGAGGTTCTCACGTGCGAGCGCCTGATTCCCCTCGAGGTAAAACACCTTACCGAGATAGAACCAGGCCTGGTTGCGAACATCAGGCGACAGATTGCTGCCGGCGCCATCGGCCCCGAGTAGCTGCGTAAACAACCTGCTCGCCTCTCGGGTCATCCCCCAGGACAGCATGAGCCCGCCCTCGACGAGAGCCGGATGATCTCCGTGTCCCTTGATGCCGCCCCGTTCGCGTGCCACGGCCAGCTGGGTCAAAGCCTCGAAGGCGTTACCCTGATGGTATTCGTACAGCGCCCAACCATAACGAAGGTCCTTCGCCCGCTCGGGTTGCGCCTCATCGGCATGGACCGGGGTCATCATCAGCCACAGTAGGGCACCCGCGTAAATGAACGGGCGTCGACCTGAGGACTGGCTTGCTTTCAATCCCACGACGCGGCTTACTCCCACTCCACAATGGATACGGAGGGTTGGTAGTTGGAGGAGCGATCTTCAACGCGGATTTCCAGAGCGGCCGTTCCAGTGCCCTTCTCAAACTCCAGGGAGGCCGCCTGCTTGTAAGGCCGCTTATCCGGGCCGATTCCCTCAACAAACGCCGTCATCTCATGGACGCCGGTTTTCAGGTTGCCGACGTATAGCCGCTGCATGCCGCCGCGTTCAAGGGCAGTCACCTGTCGCTCCGTATACAGGCGGGAAGCAACAATCTCGTCGTCGACTTTCAGTTTGACCGCATCCAGCTTCAGAAACTTCCCGGCATCAACGCTGAGAAACACGGCAACCTGGGTATTGGCTGGAAAAAGCAGATCTTCCTCAAGGATAAACAGGTCACGATTCAGGCGTATCACTTTCTTCTTGAGCGCCTCCACCTGCTCGGCGACGGCTGTATCATCTTTCTCCGCCCCGGGATTGGTCTGGGCAAATGCGGGGGCTGTCAGGGCGAGGGTCAATGCCGCTAAAAGCACCGGAAATCGGGAGTTCAAGCAAGTGGCCATGGTCGTTCTTCCTGCATGCTCAGTATTCAAGAATCAACGACGCCCGGGTTACGTAGGCATCGAAGGAATATAGGGGTTCTTCGCCGGGGAGAAAGTCACCTGCTGCGGTGACATCCCGGAAGTTGTCATATTCAAAATTCAGCCAGTCCACCAGTAAGCTGAACTGCAGGCGATCGATGCCGGGAAGCGACGTCTGCTTCCATTCGTAGACCGCGCCCACCGCCAGGGTTGTCCCGGATAGGGAGCTGAGTTCCTTGTCACGGGCCAGGTGTGTCTGGGAGTTCTCGAACGGGAAAAGATCGCTGTAAAAGTCCGCTTCGCTCTGGCTGTAGTAACGAATGGAACCTTCAAGGGTCCAGTGCTGGTTCAATCCGTGCACGTATCCCAGTTCGACCGTGTGGGCGTTGATGCCCCAGGTATCGGAAAAATAACGGTATTCACCGCGAATTGAGGCGCGATATGGCAGATAATAAAGCGCTCGCATGGCCACGGAGGTACTTGTTCGGGTTTCCGGATAACGCTCCGGTTGGTACAGGAACGCTGTGGAATCGTTCGGGTCGATGTAGCGGTTCTGTCGGTAAGGGTTCTGCAGGAAGCCCTCATCCGTAACCACCTCAAGATCCAGGCCTACCAGGCTGTTGCGGGTGACGACCTGACTCAGTCCGAGCTGATAGTTCCGACGATCAGCTTCCTCGCTGAAGGAATCGTTGCCAACCCGGCCCACTTCATCCCAGCCGCTGGCATAGCCCATGGTTACTGTGGACATGCCCCCGAAAAACTCCTGGCTGAGCGAGAAGTAAACGGTGTTGGCTTCGTAATCGTTTTCGGAACTGTTGGTGAAACCCAGACTCAAAATGGACTTATCGTGCAGGTAATCGACACCAAAGGTGTACTCGTTCCGTTCTTCCTCGTAGGGGCTCGCCGTGGCCAGAACGTCCACAGAGGCAGCCGAAACGGAGTCAACATAGTACTGGCCGGAAAACGAAACCGACGAGCCAATACCCTTGCGCACCAAAACTGAGGGGCCATCGATGACCATGCCACCACCGTCATAGCGGTGGTAGAGAACATCCACGTTATCCACTGGCAAGGTCGCCGCAATCGCCTGTTGCCCGGCCAACATCAGCACGAACAGAGCGCAGACGGAGCGCACTAACCTTTTGCCGTCAGTTACAGCCACAGCCACCCCCAGAACCGCCTTCTGCTCCCCGCGCAGACTCCCGGACCTGATAGACGTGATGCATGTAGGAATCCGCCTTGCCATGGCGGCTGAGACTCATGACCGGATCCGCCAGATTATCCCGTTCATAGGGTTTTACCCACGGCTTGATTGAGCTGCATCCAGAGATCGTGAAGGTCGCGACCAAAAGAGCAGAGGCAGTGAAGATCGACAAATTACGCATAAACGTTCCGTCCGAAAATTATTCGCGCACCAGCTCGCGAATCTGCTGTTCGTACTCGTCTTCGTAACCCGGCTGATAGCCGTAGTGGAGATACCGGGCATTACCATCGCGATCGATCATCACGGTCGTTGGCATAGCCTGGACTTCATAAAGCTCGCTCACCGAACTCTCCGGATCGTAGAGGATCGGGTAATTCACGGGTACCTTGTCCAGGAAGCGATGGGCCTCTTCCCGATTCTCATCCACATTGACCGCCAGAATCGTGAAGCCGAGATCCTTGTATTGGCTGTAAAGCTCATCCATCAGCGGCATTTCCTGGCGGCAGGGACCACACCATGATGCCCAGAAGTTCAGCATCACCACTTCACCACGATGGTCCTCCAGCCTCAGGTTTTCGCCGGAACGGCTTTCCAGGGTGAAATCCGGAGCTGGCACATTGATGGCCTCGGCGCCCGCCATGGGGCTAAGACAGGCCAGGACGCCCGCCACCGCCAGTGATTTTATGGATGCTTTCATAACCATTGCTCCTGTAATCAGAAAAAGACCGACAGGCCAGTGCTGACCTCTGTGTTCATGGAGGTTTTCTCGGCCCCAAGAACATCTATTCGGTAGTAGTGCTGTCTTACGCCAATCTGAACTGCAACGCTGTCCGTCAACAGAACCTGATAGCCCGCGCCGGCATTCAGGGTAAACCGGGTGTCACCCGCAAAATCGGTAGCGCCGGCACCCGCAATCAGATAGAAATTGGTGTTGAATGCGTAGTTCTCGGTGAGGAAGGCCTCGCCCGGAAGCACGTTGTAACCCAGGTTGATGTTGTAATAGCTGTAATCCCGCTCGCTGTCGGTAAGCACCTCCACGTTACCGGCCAGCTTCTCGAAACTGGTTTCTCCACCCTCCGCGAAGCCGACTCCGGCCTCGAAAAAGAAGGACTCGCTGAGGTGGTAGGTGAGCTTGCCGCCATAAAGCAGCGACGACTCGAAGTCCTCGATATTGAGCACGCCCACAAAAGCGCCAATTTCAAAGTTCTCGGTGTCAATCAGCGCCTCGGTGACCGGCACCGGGGTAACATCCGGCTCGATCAGCGGCCGATCATCCTGGGCCTGGGTTGCTGTGGCTATGCATAGCCCTGCCCCGAGACACAGCGTTTTCAGAAAAAGATGCTTAGTCCGATTTTCCATTCTGTCGCTTCTTCGTTGGTGGACCGGGTAGTGAACACTTTGTAGTCCTTCACTTCGGCACGGATGAAATATCGATCGGTGATGTAGGCGCGGATGCCAAGCCCTGCATGGCCAATGCTGTTATCCCGTTCTTCGGGCTGAGCCAGAGTGGCCTTGGGATCAACCCAGATATGCCCGACCCCCAGGGTAAAAAAGGGTGATACCCGCCAGTCAGGAAATGGCTGATGCACCAGATTCGCATTAACCATTCTAATTTCCGAGGCGCTGCCCAGAATCTGAGAAGCCCAAAGCTCGGCGGACAGGTTTCTGGTCATCCAGAAGCCGCCGTAGCCTGCCGTGACAGCGGCACCATCAAACTCCCCCATCATCAATCCGGCTTCCACCCGCCGGCTTTCAAAAGCCTCAAAATCCGGCACCTGAAGATCCACACGATTACCCGTGGCATCCACCGTCTGCGCAATATCCGCAACCGCTATCCAACCCTCCCGGCCACGGGTATCCGTCACTTTGATCCAACTTGTCTTGCGCTGGAGAATGGTCAGCCATTCCCCTTTTTCGCTGGTATGAAAAACCGGATAGCCCGTTGCCGGTCCGGTTCGCCAGGACACATAGGGCTCCGCCACCTGCACTTTCAATGCATCGTCTTCAGCCTGCCCCCACAGCCAGCCAGCCCAGCTCTGGGCCGGCAACAACAAAAGAAACATAAGAATGGCGATGGGCATGGTGCGAGTTTCAGTCCTTGGATCAGTCTTCCGGAGCGTCGAACGGATTGTTGAAATACTGGCCGCCAATATCCAACCACTCTGCAATCAGTCGCAGTTCGGCGGGCGAGAGGAAATCCCTGTGTGAACCGTCGTCGGCGAATACGTCGAAGAAACGACTGGCACGGGCACCGTTGACGGACATTGAAGCCTGCACCGGCACTGTTACCAGGATGGGTTGTTCATCTCCGTTGGCGTCCAGAATGGGATTGCCTTCTTCGTCCCTCAAAACCTCCCCGGAGTCCACGAGCACATCAATCAGGGCGCCGTTCACCAGTTCCTGCTCACTGTCC
>NZ_DDOI01000059.1:69362-84526 GCF_002341575.1 Marinobacter sp. UBA2498
TCTCTGTAGGCGTTGAAGTGTAGCGGTTCATCGGGTGACGGGCCATCGCCCAGATCCAGCTGTCCAGCCGGCACTTGCTGAGCGTCCGCCGCATCGGTGTCCGTATGGCAACTGGTACAGGTGTAGTCATCCACGACCGCCATGGTGTCCGGGTCCAATACCTCCCGATTGACGCTCCACAGCGGATGAATATGCTGCTCGTAGTTGATCACAATCCGGCAATTCGGCGCCCAGTCGGTGGCACAAACGCCGGATATCGGCGGCGGTGTCTGCAGATCGGCATAGGCGTAGGCAAAGCTGTCAGGCTTGGGATCCACGGCATCTCCGGACCATTCATCGGTATAGATCACATCCGGCGTCGGCCGGCGAATCTCGTTGATGCGGGCAAACACCTGAGCCATGGTTTCACCCATGTCGGCAAACAGAGCCGGGTCGGTATTCGGGAACGGAAGGCTGGTGGTTGCGGCCCCACCCCACACGGACGATGGACCGGCATCCGGTCTGCCATGGGGTGTCGGACTGTTCGGGTTGTGGCACCCTGAACATTCAAGGGTCTCGCCGGGGCGCACCGTGAGCCAGTTCTGGTGCCGGTTGCCCATAGCGCCACCAACACGCTGGCCTTTCTCATCGAGAATACTGATGGCAAATGCAACATTGGCGGGCACCGCCACCTTCACTGACCCATCGGGCTCTATCGGCACGTAGCCCAGTATCTCCCGCATTAGCTGAGCCCGGCTGCGGCCAAAGGCGCTGTTGTCGAAATCCCGGACGTTCTCATCGGGGATGGCCACGGGCTTTTCCAGTCGAAGGAATCTGGCCGGGCGATCTTCCGGCGGCGTTTGCAGCGGATCAGCCATTGCAGCAATACCAGTCGGCGTGGTGTCCACCCCATCGATATCATAGACGCTTCGAATGTGCAGGACGCCGTAGCCGGCATCGCCGAGGGCCCCCTCATCACCCGTGAACTGGGATTCCGGGATGAACCCTTCCAGAGGCCGTTCCTTCATCAGGACCGCCTCATCAAACTGAACGCCCTCTACCGGCGGGACCACCGGCCGCTGGGTTTCGCTGTTGATATCCAGAAGCCACAAACCGTAGACGGGCTCTGCGGGTTGATAGTCTTCGGATTGCAGGCGATCTTCCGTGCAGTTCACAATCCGGTCGGTCGCTGTTTCACGCAGCCGGCAAGGTGTCCAACTGACCAGGTAGCGGTTGGTACCATCAAGCAGCGGTGAAACCGATGCATAACTGCCTTTCAGCGATAGTTGGCCATCCAGGCCCACGCCGGGCACAAGCGAGCGCTGGCCCAAACCTTCGGTGCCATCGAGACGAAGATTGGCCTCAACAAATTGGTCAACATCGACTTCCGCCAACACAGACGCGTAGTCATCTGATTCAAACGGCCTTAGCTGCACGAGCAGATTGCCGCTGTCTGATTTGCGTGGCTGCAGGTACTGTATGTCGTTCGCTTCTGGAACCGAATCGTGGGAGTGACGACCGAAAAGATAACTCAGGCCAGTGCCGTCAGGGTTGACGCGGTAGAGGTTCACACCGTTGTTCCGGGTTTGGCCGGCATTATCCCAGCGGCTGAACACAATGGTGCCATCATCCGCCACCATGGGGTCGAGGTCGTGGCTCTGATTGAAGGTGATCTGTTCAATGTTCTGACCATCGTCGTCCATCACATGCAGAACAAACCCGGGGCTATCACCCTCCTCGTCCAGACCGGAATACTGGGGTTTGCCTTCATCAAGCAGCACCGCCTTGGAAATCCGCTGACGGGTTGACGAGAAAACGATTCGGCCATCAGGCAGATAGGCTGGCGCAACGTCCTGCCCGGCCCCGGCGGTAACGTCCGAATCGATGATCCGGCGCAGGATGTCGGTACTAACGTCGTATTCCCAGATATTCCAGGTTGGCTGATCCTCGTCGTCTGCGTCCTCGATTTCCGGCGCACGCATGGCAAACAGCAGTCTGGAGCCGTCGTGGGAAACGTGGAGATCTTTCACGTCGTAACGCAACTGACCATTGTCATCAAGGAATTGCGGCCCCGCGAATGCTCTGGAGGCAATATCCTGCGTCTCGGCGTCCGCAGTGGCACTGGCCTTCAGAAACAGCCGCGCTCCGGGGCGGAAAGCACTCGGGTCGGCCAGGTTGTCCTCGACCAGGGCCCCGGTGTTTTCGTCAAAAAGTAGAGCCCGTTCGACATAAGCCACAGGGTTCTCGACGACAACCGGATCCGCCTGCTGACTGTCGCTGCTCGAAAGACAGCCAGACAAAGCTGCAAGCGAGCCGAGTGCGACAGCCAGGCGAGTACTGCGGGAGATGTTTAGAGTGGGCGACTTAATTTCCAACGTGAGAAACCCTGTTTCGGATGACATTCCATGACATAAATTAAGTCGGTTCCGCTGGCAGGCTCCAAGGGTTTTACGTAACGCAATGTAATAACGTGGCCTACGACTCAAAACGAAGGATATAGCAAGCCGTAAACTTTTAACAATTGTCAAAAAGCATTAATGTGCACATGCTAACGATCACCGAGGGAAAGGACATGACCGCCCGGAACAGGATCAGAAGCCTGCTTTGCAAGGCTTGCAGTACCGCAGTTCTCGTCGCATTGGTGTCTGGACAGGCCAGCCTTGTTCAGGCTGGCCCCAGGGAGCAGGCCAAAAGAATTCACGATCGGGTCGCCGGCGTGCCACCCTCTGAAGTCGTCCTTGACGATATGGCGAGCGACATAGAGTCCGGCAGAGCTATTGATGCCGCCTTCACGGCCATGCAAGACAGCGCTTTCTACGACGTCACCCTGAAGAATTTTGCAGCCCCCTGGACCAACGAGGCGATGTCAAAGTTCGTGCCCCTTAATGATTACATTGCCACGGTGATTGGCCTGGTGCGGGACGGGGAAGACTTCCGAAAAGTTCTGTATGACGATGTTCTTTACATCGGGAATGCATCCCTGAACCTGCCAAACTACTCTACCAGCAACAACAACCACTACGAATCCCTCGAGAACAGTGGAGCCAGCCTTAAGGACAACCTGGAGCGGGTAAACCAGTCGACCTACACGGGCCTTCCTCCCTCGGCCACCGCCGGCGTCATTACATCAAGAGCTTCCGCCCGGGCTTTCTTCAGTGCCGGCACCAACCGGGCGATGTTCCGCTTCACACTGATCAATCACATGTGCAACGACCTGGAGCAGGTTGCGGACGTTACCTTGCCCACGGACCGCATTCGCCAGGATGTTTCCCGCAGCCCGGGTGGTGACAGCCGGGTATTCCTGAACAACTGCGTTGGCTGCCACACCGGCATGGACCCCATGACCCAGGCGTTTGCCTACTACGACTACGAGTATGACGCCAACACCGACCCCGATGGAGAACTGGGCAGACTGGTCTACAACGCCATTGGCGAAACAGATCCAGAAACCGGCTCCAGGGTTCAGGCCAAGTACCACATCAACTCTGCAACCTTCGAGCAGGGCTATGTGACACCTGACGACAGCTGGGATAACTACTGGCGCCAGGGCGCCAATCGCCGACTGGGATGGGATCCCTCACTCCCGGGTTCCGGCAGCGGTGCCAAGAGCCTGGGTATGGAATTCGCGAATTCCGAGGCCTTCGCAGAGTGCCAGGTCAAGAAGGTGTTCGAGAATGTCTGCCTGCGACCTCCCTCCGACAGCGCAGACCGTTCGCAGGTAAGCAGTATGGTTGCCAGCTTCGCAAGTCAGGGTTACGACCTGAAGCAGGTATTTGCAGAATCCGCCGTGTACTGCATGGGGGAGTGAGGACGCTATGAAAACATTTAAAGGAATTTCCATGAGCTCCCTCAAGTCGGTCCTTGCCATCACTGCCCTGGCCCTTCTGCTTTCTGCCTGCGGGGGCGAATCCACGGAACAACTGCCGAATACCTCCCAGAATTCCGGCACGGTTACCTACAATGGGCCTGCCCCCTCGACGGATGATGTAGCCAACTTCAAGCGCACCGTGTGGGACAACCTGGTCACCCAGGATAAATGCGGCGCGTGCCACGGCTCCAATGGCCAGGCACCCACGTTCGTCAATGAGCAGGACGTTAACCTTGCTTACGCACAGGCGAATTCTATTGTTAACCTGTCTGATCCATCCCAGTCCACAATGGTGACAAAGGTAGCAGGTGGCCATAATTGCTGGCTCCAGAGCACGTCAGCCTGTGTGGACATTCTCACCACCTATATTTCCAACTGGGCAGGCGGGTCAGAAGGCTCTGCCAAAACCGTGGAACTTCGCGCTCCTGCGCTCAAAGAACCGGGTGCCACGGTTGCCCTTCCGACTGACACTGGCCTGTTTTCCACCACGGTATACCCCGAACTCAGACAGTATTGCAGCGACTGCCATGCTGATGGTGGCCAGACCCCTTACATTGCCAGCGCCGATGTCACCACTGCCTACGATCAGGCGAAAAGCCGTATTGATCCTATGAATCCGGGCGCATCCCGACTGGTCGAACGTCTGCGCTACGACTTCCACAACTGCTGGGACGACGACTGCGAAGCCTCAGCCGATTTGATGGAACTGAAGATTCTTGAAATGGTCCAGGATCTGAGCGCCCAACCCGTGGACCCGGCAATCGTTGCCAGCAAGGCACTCAACCTGCAGGCAGACGGCCTGCTCGCAAACTCCGGCGGCCGGTTTGAAGACAACGTGATTGCCCTGTACGAATTCAAGTTTGGTGAAGGCCAGACTGCCTTTGATACCAGCGGCGTCTCGCCTGCACTGGATCTGACCCTGAGCGGAAACGTTGACTGGGTTGGCGGCTGGGGTATTGACCTTGGTCCGGCAGGCGAAAACGAGCAGGGTTTCATGATCCCGGCGGGCAAGGCCCAGGGCAGTACCACCGCAAGCCGGAAGCTGCACACCCTGCTGACCGCCTCCGGCGAGTACAGCATCGAGGCCTGGGTCGCCCCCGGCAACATCACCCAGGAAGATGCCCGCATCGTGACCTACTCGGGCTCATCCACCACTCGCAACGTTACGCTCAGCCAGTCGCTCCAGCGTTACGAAGTGCTGCATCGCAGCACCACCAGCGATGAGAATACGCCTTTCGCGACCCGGGACGCCGACATGCTCCTGCAGGCAACCCTGCAGCACGTGGTGGTGAACTACACCCCGGCAACCGGGCGCCAGATCTTTGTAAATGGTGTCCCAACCGGGGATGTCGACCCGGACGACGGCGGACTGCTGACTGAATGGGACGACAGCTTTGCCCTGGTGCTGGGCAACGAGACCGATGGTAACTCGCCCTGGCAGGGCGCGATCCGCATGGTCGCCATCCACAATCGTGCGCTGACACCGGAGCAGGTCCAGGCCAACTTCGAAGTGGGCGTTGGCCAGAAGTTCTATCTCCTGTTCGGTGTCTCTCACCTGATCGACGTGCCCGAGAGCTTCATCGTGTTCGAAGTCAGCCAGTTCGATAGCTATGCCTACCGATTCACCAGTCCCTTCTTCATCAGCCTTGATGACTCGGCCGAACCATCGAACATCCCGCTGCGCGGCATGCGACTGGGCATCAACGGCAAGGAGGCAACTGTTGGACAGGCCTGGGCCAACCTGGACGTTGTCCTGGACAGCGGCAGTTATGAGCCCGGCGCCGGGCAACCGCTCTCCTCTCTGGGCACCATCATTGCGCTGGAAAACGGGCCAGGGAACGACGAGTTTTTCCTGACCTTCGACCAGCTGGGCGGTAACAACTTTGCCCGCTCCGAGCCGTCGCTGCCGCCTCAACCGGCGCCATCAGACCAGGAGCCGTCATCGGAGATCGGCTTGAAAACTTTTGACGAGATCAACGAGTCCATGTCTCGGATGACCGGTGTACCGACCACGCATTCGAAGGTTTCCGAGAAATTCAACACTGTTCGGCAGCAACTCCCGACAGTGGAAACAATCGAGGGCTTCCTTTCGTCTCATCAGATGGCGATTACCCAGCTGGCAATTCAGTATTGCGACGCTCTGGTTTCCAGCGACAACCTTCGGCAGGAGATTTTCGGCAATTTCAATTTTGCGGCACCGGCAAACACCGCATTTGAAGGTGGCGGAGAGGATCTCATAGTGGGAGCGCTCCTCAGTAGGTTTGTCGGAAACGATCTGGCATCTCAGCCTACAAATGAGACAGTCGCTAATGAGCTCAGCAATCTAATCAATGGCTTGACCAGCTGTGGTGCAAGCTGCGGCCCTGACCGAACCGAAACGGTCGTCAAGGCAAGCTGCGCAGCTGTGCTTGGCAGTGCCACCACCTTGGTTCAGTAAAGGAAGTCGATCATGTTTATACGCAAATCACGAAAGAAGCCTCTGGCCAATGGCAGTCCACTACTCCATGACGACCACGGCAAGCCCAGGACACGTCGCGAGTTTATCGCGCAGGGTCTTATGGCAGGCTCGGCTACTGTTTTCGGTGCATCTCTTTTCAGCCTGTTCGGTAACCCGCGGATGGCGTCCGCCGCGCTTTCTCCAGACCTACAAACCTTGAAAGAAAGCTGTGGTATAGCGCTGCAGGGCGCAGGCAAGATTCCATTTATCTGCTTTGATCTAGCGGGCGGAGCCAATATTGCCGGCTCCAATGTACTGATGGGTAAATCCGGTGGGCAAATGGACTTCCTGAGCACCGCAGGCTACAACAAACTTGGTCTTCCCGGTGACATGTTGCCCAACGATCCGGCGTTCGTGAACACGGAGCTGGGCCTCGCATTCCATTCAGACAGCGGCTTCCTACGCGGGATTCTTCAAAGTACTAGTCCCGGCACCCGGGCGGCAACAGACGGAGCCATTATTGCAGCTCGCTCGGAAAACGACACCGGCAATAACCCACACAACCCGATGTATGGGATCTATAAGGCCGGAGCTAATGGTGAATTGCTCTCGTTAGTGGGTTCCCAAAGCTCCGAATCCGGCGGAAACTCCATGGCTCCGATGAGCCTTATTAATCCAGAAGTAAGACCCACGAAAATAGATCGCCCTAGCGATGCTTCCGGGCTAGTGGATGTAGGCGACCTGATCGGAATTCTCGATCCATCAGATGCGGTGGCAGTTATGGAATCCATCCAGCGTATCAGCGATGAAAAAATGAACAGGGTAAATACCGAAATCTCGACAGATGAGGTGGTAAAAAAATTAGTCCGCTGCGGCTATGTGAAGAGTGCCGATCTGGCAGATCGATATGGAAAAAGGGCCAATCCACTTGATCCCGAGGTGGACCTCGAAATCGTCGGGCCCACCGGCATCTTCAGCCGCGATGAGTTCGACAACAACCGGGAGTTCAGGAAAACCGCCTCTGTGATGAAGCTCGTGCTGAATGGTTACGCCGGCGCCGGCACAATAACCATGGGCGGCTACGACTACCATACGGGTGAGCGCGGGACCGGCGAACGTCGTGACGAGCAGGCCGGCCGCTGTATGGGTGCCTGTCTGGAATACGCAGCCCGGGTGGGCATGCCGTTGATGCTCTATGTGTTCAGCGACGGTTCGGTGTCGAGTAACGGACGGATTGACGATTCCATGGACGGTCGCGGCAAGGGCGAATGGACCGGCGACAACCAGCAGACAGCCGCCTCGTTCTTTATGGTATACAACCCGGCTGGTCGCCCTACCCCGATTCGCAGACAGATCGGCTTCATGCGCTCCGATGCGTCGGTGGAAACTGCCTCCAGTCCTGCGGCCAACAACGTCAACCAGTTGGTTCAGACCGTGCTGCTCAACTACATGGCATTGCACGGGGAGCAGGGTGACTTCGGCACCCGTTTCAACGGCCACGGGCTGGGCAATGGGACATCTCAGGACAGCCTGATTGCGTTCTCGAATGTCGTGAACGGCACTATCGGAAATTGACGGAAACTGCTCGTTCCGCCCCTAGTCTGATTGGGGCGGAACGAGGCCTTCTGAAACGTGCATCATGCGCTGATCATCGATAACCACAACATCGATACCTTTCAAACGCTCAATCATCTCCAGTCCCTTTTTGGGCCCGAGCACGAAAACCGCCGTGGAGAGGCCGTCGGTTGTTAACGCATCCTCGCCGATAATGGTCACGCTTTGGACACCCTGGACCGATTTGCCGGTCTCAGGCGACAGAATGTGATGAACCCTTTCTCCCGCCTCATCCACGAAGAACCGCTCGTAGTCGCCGGAGGTGGACACTGCCACATCCTCGAGCGGCAAAACCACCGCGTTGCGCCCTTCTGAACGGGGGTCCCGAATGCCCACGTACCAGGGCCGGCCCTGCTTGTCACCTAGCAGTCGCATGTCGCCGCCAGCACTCAGCCGGGCATGGCGAATGCCAAAACTGACCAGACGCTCGATTCCCAGATCCACTGCATACCCTTTGGCGATGCCACCGAGGTCTACCAGAATCCCTGCCTGCCGGTATTCGACCGTCTGATCATCCTCATCAAGAATCACATCCCGAAAATTCACCCGCGGCAAGCCGGATCGAAGCTCCTCGTCCGTGGGTTTTTTGCCGGCCCTGAAGTCATACAGGTAACCCACTGAGCCAAAGGTGATGTCGAAGGCGCCCTGGCTGAGTAGAGAAACCTCCCGTGCTTTTTCAATCACCTCGAACAACCCGTCACTGACTTCTACTGGCCCGTCGGGTGCATTGCGGTTGAGCCTGGAGACCTCGGACTGATCCCGGTAGCGACTCATCTGTTCATCAACCTGATGAAAAACCGCCAGCACCTCTTTGCCAACCCGGTTCGCCAGCTCTTTATCCTCCGCCCAGAACTCCAGTTCGATAGGCGTGGTCATTGCAGTATCCGAAAACCGATACCACTCGGCGCTGGCCGACATAGGGACGATGACAAGCCCCATTGCCGCCACGAGAGACGAGAGAGTCGATCCAAGTCCGAATTTCCAGCGCTTTACAGTCACAAAATCCACAAAACTCCATTGGCTGCCGCGTAGCCCACACCGGGCACTACCGGGAAGTATATCCATTTCTTCGACTGCAGCCGAACCGATTCGTCGGAACAGCATAGGCCAGACAAGATGCAGATCACTAACCTACAATTTGTTACCTGAAATTCCACTTTAGTCCCATTGTTGGCTTCATAATCAGCAGTGACACTAGCTCTGCTTAACAAATAATCAAAAGAATGATTAGCAGCCCTTTTCCCCATTGGCGCTGCAATTCCGGAGGCCAACCTGAATGAACGTCAGAAAAGTACTCTTTTCTGCTTGTCTGCTGTTGCTGGCGAGCACCACTGTGTATGCCGAAACCCTTAAAATCGGCCTGAATTATCCGCAAACCGGTCGTTACAAGGACCAGGGTCTGCAACAGCGTCTTGGTGCGTTTCTGGCCGTTGACGAAATCAATAAGGCCGGTGGCGTGATGGGTCGCCAGCTGGAACTAGTAATCCGGAATACACGAGGCGAACCGGCCCAGGGCGCGGAAAACACTGCAGAACTTATCGACCGCGAAGGCGTCCAGATGATGTTCGGCGGTGTGTCCAGCGCCGTTGCCATTGCCTCAGGCAAAGCTGCTCGCGACCGCAACCGGATCTACTTCGGCACCCTCACCTACTCGAACGCCACCACCGGTGCCGAGGGGCATTCCTATATGTTTCGGGAGCCCTATGACGCCTGGATGACTGCAAAGGCGCTCAGTCAGTATCTGACCACCAATCATGCGGAAGACGATTACTTCTACATTACCGCCGACTACACCTGGGGCTGGTCTGTGGAGGAGTCTGTTCGCAAGTTCTCGGGAACCGAAGACACTGACCGCCACCAGGGCGTGAAAACCCCTTTTCCCCGGGCACTGATTACCGATTTCAGGGAGGCGCTGGAGCAGGCAGAGGCCAGTAACGCCAAGGTTCTGATGATGGTCCTGTTCGGCGACGACATGGTGAGAGCACTGAATGTTGCCTACGAAATGGGCCTTACCAAGAAAATGCAGATTGTTGTGCCCAACCTGACCCTGGGCATGGCTCGGCAGGTAGGTCCCACCATTATGGAGGGCGTTATCGGCGGCTCGCCCTGGGTATGGAACGTACCCTTTGAGCTGAACTACCCGAGAGGAAAGGAGTTTGTAGAAGCCTTCTCAAACCGATATGAAATGCGACCATCCACCGCTGCGGCCTCGGCCTACAGCATTATTTATCAATACAAGGATGCGGTGGAACGTGCCGGTACCACCAATACCGCCAGCCTGATCCGGGCCCTGGAGGGACACAGGTACACTTTCCTAAAAGACGAACAGTACTGGCGCGAATTCGATCACCAGAATGTCCAGACGGTGTATGTGGTTAAGGTAAAACCGCGCAACACAATCATTGCTGACGAATACAGTTCCGATTATTTCAGCATCATCGATTCAATGCCGGGTGACCAGGCGGCGCAGACCCGGGAAGAATGGGAAGAGCGGCGCCGGGAGGCTGGAAAACCGCTCAGGCTCTAAACAGTCCCTTAGGGAACTGGAGAAAAATGTCTGGAAAAACATGACTCCGCCTGCCGCAACTTGAGGATCGCGTTGCGGCAGGCATTGTGATTCCGAAAAGCGACTTGCCTTAGCGCGCCTCTTCCCAGGTCTTCAACAGCTCGTCGTAGGCAACGGTTTTGCCCTGTGGCTTCTCGTTAGCCAGCTTCGGCTTGGGTGCGCCGGGCTGATCCAGCCAGTATTGCGGGTCGCGCGGTTCGTTCAGCTTCGGACCACAGGTCGGTTGAACATTGGCACGCTCAAGGCGCTCCATGACCCGATCCTGAGCCTGAGCGAGGCCGTCGAGGGCTTCCTGAGGAGTGGCTTCACCACTGGCCGCCTGGGCAATGTACTGCCACCAAAGCTGGGCGAGTTTCGGATAGTCTGGCACATTGGTACCGGTCGGTGACCACTGCACACGAGCCGGGCTCCTATAAAACTCCACCAAGCCGCCGAGCTTCGGCGCCATTTCAGTCATCGCCTCAGATTCAATGTCGGACTCGCGAATCGGCGTCAGGCCGGCAATCGTTTTCTCCAGAGAGACGGTCTTGGATACGGTGAACTGGGCGTACAGCCAAGCTGCAAGGCGACGTTTCTCAGGCGTGGAGTCCAGGAAAGTCCAGGAACCTACGTCCTGATAGCCCAGCTTCATACCTTCTTCCCAGTAGGGCCCACGGGGAGACGGTGCCATCCGCCATTTGGGGGTGCCATCCTCATTTACAACGGGCAGGCCGTCCTTGATCATGCTCGCGGTAAAGGCGGTATACCAGAAGATCTGCTGGGCAACGTTGCCCTGTGCGGGAACGGGACCGGCCTCTGAAAAGGTCATGCCCTGAGCTTCGGGGGGCGCGTACTCACGCAGCCAATCCACGTATTTCGTAGTGGCATAGACAGCCGCAGGCCCGTTCGTTGCACCACCACGGCTAACGCTGGAGCCGACCGGGTGACACTCTTCAACCCGAATCCCCCATTCGTCCACCGGCAAGCCGTTGGGCAGGCCCTTGTCGCCAGCACCCGCCATGGAGAACCAGGCATCAGTGAAACGCCAGCCCAGAGACGGATCTTTCTTGCCGTAATCCATGTGGCCGTATACTCGCTCACCATCAATTTCCTTCACGTGAACCGAGAAGAACTCGGCAATATCCTCGTAGGCAGACCAGTTAACCGGCACACCCAGGTCGTAGCCGTAAATTTCCTTGAATTGCTCTTGCAGATCTTCACGTTCAAACCAGTCGGCACGAAACCAATAAAGGTTCGCAAACTGTTGCGAAGGCAACTGATAGAGTTTGCCATCCGGCCCAGTCGTAAAGTCGAGCCCAATGAAATCATCAAGATCCAGGGTAGGCAGGGTAAGATCTTTACCGGAACCGTTCATGATGTCCTCAACGGCCACCACCTTTCCATAGCGAAAATGGGTACCAATCAGATCTGAATCATTCACGTAGCCATCATAGATATTTCTTCCAGACTGCATCTGGGTCTGGAGCTTCTCGATGACATCCCCTTCCTGAATCAGCGTGTGAGTCAGGTTGATCCCGGTGATTTCGGAGAATGCCTTGGCAAGGACATTGGACTCATATTCGTGAGTCGCTATGGTTTCGGAAACCACGTTGATATCCATGCCACGGAACTGCTCAGCGGCTTTGATGAACCACTCCATTTCCTTGAGCTGCTCTTCCCTGCTCAAGGTAGAGTTTTTGAACGCTTCATTGACCCACTTCTCAGCCGCTTCACTGTACTGATCGGCGCTGGCATGCAGGCTCAAACCCATGCAGGCGACACCAACGGCGGCGCTGAGCAACAGGGTCCTCGGATATTTGTTGTTGTTGAACATATCCAACCTCGTTCGACATTTAATGAATGGAACGAAACAGCCGTGTTTCGTGTCCGCAGTTATAGCGCTCTTTCTGGTCGCTATTCTTTTTTGCCGGAATCTATCGTGATCGATTCCGATCATTCAAACAAAATTAGTTCGTTTTCGAAATCATTACAAGAAGTCCTGAATCTTTTTTAGGACCAGGATTTTCGAAAAAACACCATACGAACATCCCTTGTCGATACTCACCCCCAACGCAGCAAAACCAGGAGCCAAACCACAGAGACAGCGAGCGCCACCCAAAGGGTGATATCGCTGACCGCCAGGAAGCTCAGATGTATATATGCTGCCGAAAGCAATCCAATAAACAACCGATCCCCGCGGGTGGTGGCTATCGGCAGAAACCCCTTCCTCTCGGTGCACGGGGAGACAATTTCGTAAACCGTCATTACCGCCAGAATTCCCGCAATCACGGCAAAGAAGATGGCGACGGTCGGAGTCCAGTTCATCCAGGCAATCATAAAACGTCTCCTTACACGCGTCCGAGGGCGAAGCCTTTGGCAACATGGTTACGAACGAACCAGATCACCAGCAGGCCGGGAATGATGGTTAGCGAACCGGCGGCAGCCAGAACACCCCAGTCGATACCGCTCGCCCCTATCGTTCGGGTCATGATCGCCCCGATCGGCTGGGCATCCACGGACGTTAGCGTCCGGGCCAGCAGCAGCTCCACCCAGGAGAACATGAAGGCAAAGAAAGCCGTCACCCCGATCCCGGAACGAATCATCGGCAGGAACACCTTCACGAAAAATTTCGGAAAGCTGTAGCCATCAATATAGGCCATCTCGTCATACTCACGGGGGACACCGGACATGAACCCTTCCAGAATCCAGACAGCCAGGGGCACGTTGAACAGGCAGTGAGCAAGCGCCACCGCAATATGGGTGTCGAACAGGCCGATAGATGAATAAAGCTGGAAGAAAGGCAGCAGGAAGACCGCCGGCGGCGCCATCCGGTTGCTCAGCAGCCAGAAGAACAGGTGCTTGTCACCCAGGAACTTGTAACGGCTGAACGCATAGGCGGCAGGCAAGGCCACAAGCAACGTGATCACCACGTTGATGGACACGTAGATCATCGAATTGATGTAACCGTTGTACCAGCTGGGATCCGTAAAGATCACGGCATAGTTATCCAGGGTGAAATTCTGGGGCCAGAGGGTAAGCCCCCCGAGAATTTCCTGATTGGTCTTGAACGACATGTTCAACAACCAGTATATCGGAGTCAGGAGCAGCAGAATAAACAGCGTAATCCCGACGTTTTTTGAACGTGTCTGTCTCATCACACTCTCCTTATTTTTCTTTGTCGGCGTGCGTAATGGCGGTAAAGAAGAGCCATGAAATCAGCAATACAATGAGGAAGTAGATCAGCGAGAACGCAGCCGCGCGACCCAGATCAAACTGCCCGATTGCCATGGTTGTCAGTGTCTGGCTCAAGAAGGTTGTGGAGCTGCCCGGGCCGCCACCGGTAAGCACAAACGGCTCAATGTAGATCATGAAGCTGTCCATGAACCGCAACAGCACTGCGATGATCAGAACACTCTTGAGCCTGGGCAGCTGGATATACCGGAACACCGCCCATTTCGAGGCACGGTCAATTTCCGCCGCCTGATAGAAGGCCTCCGGAATCGCCCTCAGCCCGGAGTAGCAGAGCAAGGCGACCAGCGGAGTCCAGTGCCAGACATCCATCAACAGAACCGTCAACCACGCATCAAGGGTGTCTCCGGTATAGTTGTAGTCAAACCCCAGCTGATTGATCCCCCAGCCGAAAAGACCGATGTCGCCACGGGCAAAGATCTGCCAAATGGTGCCAACCACGTTCCAGGGAATCAGCAACGGAATCGCCAGCAGAATCAGGCAGAGCGACCCCTTTATGCCAGATTTTGGCATCATCAGTGCGACCCCGATTCCGAGCGGAATCTGGATTAGCAATACCGCGCCGGAAAAAATAAATTGCCGAATAAGGGAATCCTGAAGGCGCTCGTTGGTGAGCACTTCCTTGAACCATTCAGTACCCACGAAGAACGCCTGGCCCGGACCAAAAATATCCTGGACCGAATAATTCACGACCGTCATCAGTGGAATGAGAGCCGAGAAGGCAACGAGCAGAAATACAGGCAGCACCAGCCACCAGGCTTTATTGTTTTGTACCTTTTGCATCAGTCTTGCTCCTGTACCAGGAATTCATCCATATACAGCTTCAACCACTGCTTCGGGAACGAGAGATAAACTCGACTGCCAATTGATGCGGCGAAGTCCTCGCTCTCCCGAACCTTCATTTTTTCGTGGTCAAGCTGAACGGTAACGATCTTGTAGGTACCCAGATCCTCGACATCCATCACCTCAGCCTCAAAGGTGTCGTCTGAAGCGACGGAGGACACTTCCACAAACTCCGGACGAATTCCGATCTTGATGTTGGTAGACCTGGTCCGCTGCAGGACATCAACCTGCCAGGGCTCAAGCGACACATTCGTGTTCCCAAAGCACACGCCCCGGGCACAGCGCTGCACCTCGATAAGATTCATGCCGGGGCTTCCGATAAAAAAACCCACGAAGGTATGGTTGGGCTGTTCAAAGAGTTCGGTTGGGGTACCAAACTGGACGATCTGTCCGCCATACATCACGGCAATCTTGTCGGCAAAGGTGGAGGCTTCGAGCTGATCGTGGGTGACATACACCATGGTGATGTCGAACTGCTCGTGAATCTGCTTGAGCTTGCGGCGCAACTTCCACTTGAGCTGCGGGTCGATCACCGTCAGCGGCTCGTCGAACAGAATCGCCGACACGTCTTCCCGCACTAGGCCGCGGCCCATGGATACCTTCTGTTTTTCATCCGCGGTCAGGTTCTT
>NZ_DDOI01000059.1:84608-86991 GCF_002341575.1 Marinobacter sp. UBA2498
ACGCGGGCCTTGATCTTGGAGGCTGGAACCTTGTTGTTCTTCAGCGGAAACGCCAGGTTGTCGTAGACCGTCATTGAGTCGTAGATGACAGGAAACTGGAAGACCTGGGCGATATTCCTGTCCCTCGGAGACAACTCATTAACACGCTTTCCGTCGAAAAGTACCTCGCCCTCGGAAGGCTGAACCAGACCGGAAATAATGTTCAGCATGGTGCTTTTTCCGCAACCCGAAGGGCCCAACAGCGCGTAAGCCCCACCTTTGTGCCAGACATGGTCAAGCTGGCGAATCGCGTAATCATCCGGCCCGGTAGGCATATCGCTGTAGCTGTGGGCGAGTGATTTCAATTGAATTTCAGCCATCAGACAGACCCTCCTGAAACCTGAGACGGGGTGTGCACCAGTTGTTCGTTATTGTCGAAGACGAACAATTTATTGATCGGCAGATATACCTTGATCGGTGCGCCTGTGTGGTACTGATGCACTCCCATCAGTTGCATCACCATTTCAAAGTGACTGTTCTCCACATGCATGAAGGTTTCAGAACCACTGATTTCGCTGAGTTCTACCTCCATGGACATTTCCAGATCATCGTCGCTGGTGGGGACCAGACCAATATGGCTGGGACGAATTCCGAACCAGTAATCGCCAGGTTTCAGCTTCGACAGCTCCTGCGTAAGTGCATGGTGGGAGTACTCGTCGAATGTCACCTCGGTTTCAGACACCCGGCCTCGAATCATGTTCATCGGGGGTTCACTGAACAACTGTGCAGCAAGTGTGTTCACAGGTGCGCGATAGACATCCATCACTGGCCCGGTCTGAACCACCTGGCCCTGGTGTAACAGTGTGGTTGTGCCACCGAGTGCCAGGGCTTCATTGGCCTCCGTAGTGGCGTACACCGCAATGCACTGGCGCTCGCGGAACAGGTCCCGCAGTTCCGCCCGAAGCTCTTCCCGTAGTTTGTAATCGAGGTTTACCAGGGGCTCGTCGAATAGCACCAGGGTGGCATCCTTCACCAGGGCCCGGGCCATGGCAGTTCGCTGCTGCTGACCTCCTGACAGTTCCAACGGGTAACGCTTCAGCAAAGGATCAATCCGAAGCATCGACGCCGTTTCTTTCACCCGGCGGTCAATTTCAGAATCAGTCATCCTCGCCAGCCGAAGTGGCGAGGCGATGTTTTCGTAGACGGTCAGATTGGGGTAATTGATGAACTGCTGATAGATCATCGATATGTTGCGGCTCTGCACGCTCTGCCCTGTAACGTCCTCACCGTTGTAGATCAAACGGCCGGTATCGGGCTTATCCAGCCCAGCCATCAATCGCATCAGCGAGGTTTTTCCGGCCAGTGTCCGGCCGAGCAGAACATTAAAAGAGCCTGCCTCGAAGGTGAGGTTGGCATCCCGTATGTAGTCGACGCCGTCGACCTCACGGGAGAGATTCTCCAGTGTTAAGGACATAGGCTTTCCTTTTTGTTCTTATGGAAACGCGCTTCGGGACCGGCATACACCGACCGCGAAAATTCGATTTCGAATCCACTAACGCAAACGGTGTACCACTTCTTTAAGNNTTCCTTTTTGTTCTTGTGGAAACGCGCTTCGAGACCGACGTAAATCAGCCGCGCAAATTCGATTTCGAACTCTATACGCAAAGGACATACCACATTGCGCAAGCAAAGAAATTGATTTTCTTATAACGTTGTTTTAAAGAGCTTTTTCTCTACATGCAAATTTCTCATTCGAAAACCAAAATGTTCGTTTAGCAATATTGTGTTCAAACTGAACATTGACCTGAACAGCATTTGCACAGATTATTGAGCATCAGCTTTGGCACAATTGCCCGCGTAAGCTGCTCGAATGTCGACCAAAACAACCAACGAATGCTTGAGTGACGACTGATGAGAAAAAACGAATATGCGGATTACCGGAGCGTTATTGCCGATTCTTGGAACCGTTGTATTGCCTGGGGCCTTGAACACGACCATGAGCCAACACCGCTTATGCCGGAATCTGCCCGACTGGAGGAAATAAACCGCCAGCACAGCGAATTGCTCTCGGTGACCGAGGCTGAGGTTCTCCCCTACTACCGGAACGTACTTTCCAGCAGCCGATGCCTCATTCTGCTTGCCGATCAGCATGCCACGGTACTGAACAGCTGGGGTGATGAACGTATCACCGAGACCCGCCTGAAACCCTGGTTCCAGACGGGTGCGAACTGGCAAGAACAGAATTGCGGTACGAACGCCATTGGCACCTCTATTGCTGTTAGTGCGCCCGTCCAGATTCAGCGAAACGAACATTTTCTGAAAACGAACCGGAGCATCATTGGTTCTGCGGCACCTATTTTCGATGCTCACAGGCAGATTGCAGGGGTTCTCAGCGTATTCAGCG
>NZ_DDOI01000059.1:87046-97233 GCF_002341575.1 Marinobacter sp. UBA2498
TATTCAGCGACGCTTACCTGCCACAGGCCCACACCCTCGGCATGGTTCGGCTACTTTCACAATCTGTCGAAAATCGTCTCATCAAACGTCAGTTTGGCCCCGATCATTTTCAGATTACCCTGAACACCACGGCGGATAACTTTGACAGCCCCTGGTCGGGCATCCTGGTTTGCGATGATTTCGGAAAGGTCATTGCAAGCAACCAGCGAGCGGACCAGTTACTGGGAATGAATACCGTCGAGGCCCGCCTGGATGAGTTGTTTACGAGCCGCCGGCATCAAATTCTTGAGCATCCAGAAACTGAAACCTTGCAACTGACCACTCGCAGCAAGGTGCGACTGAGCGCAAGGATCAAACGCCCTACAAGGGTTAACGAAAACCCGAATCGGATCGATCGGTTATCTCAGTCGAACGAGGGCTGTTATTCAGATGAGTTGCTGGGTATCGACAACCTGGAGTTCGGTGATTCGGCAGTAAAGCGTTGCGCTACACAAAGTCTCAAAGTACTTCAGCGGGGTGTCCCGGTTCTTATCACCGGCGAGACAGGGGTCGGCAAGGAAGTGCTGGTCAAGGCCCTTCACCGGGCATCCCACCGAAAGGATCAACCACTGGTCGCGGTTAACTGCGCGGCCATTCCGCCGGAACTGGTTGAGTCGGAACTGTTCGGTTACGAAGCCGGCGCCTTCACCGGCGCCCGGGCGCAGGGTTCGCTGGGCTTTATTCGAAAGGCCCACAAAGGCCTCCTGTTTCTTGATGAGATTGGCGAAATGCCCCTGTCGGCCCAATCCAGGCTGCTACGGGTACTCCAGGAACGGCTGGTTACGCCAGTGGGTTCTACCGACAGCGTTCCCGTTGATATTCTGCTGGTTACCGCAACCAACCAACCACTGGGCACACGTATCGAAAGCGGCCATTTCCGGGCGGACCTTTACTACCGGATCAACGGGCTATGCGTGGAACTCCCTGCGCTCCGAAACCGATCCGACAGGTCGCTGCTGATACAGAACCTCTATTCCCGACACCGTGACCCTGGTCAATCGGAACAGCTGTCTCCTAAAGTGCTTTCGGCCTTTGAGAACCACCCTTGGCCGGGTAATATCCGCCAATTGGTGAACGTGTTGCGGGTGGCGATCGCCATTGCTGACGGGGAAGATGTGCAGGTATGGCATTTACCGGAAGACTTTCTTGCAGAATTCGAGACCGCCGCAGGCGAGGAATCCGATCCACGGATAGCGGAACCACGAGCCCCGGGCGTTGAGGTTGAACAGGAGGATACACTCGCCACAACTCTCAAGGTGTACCGCAAGTGCACTGGCAACGTGTCACAGGCAGCGAGAGAGCTGGCCATCAGCCGAAACACACTATACAAGCGTCTTCGGGAATTAGGGGTTCGCTAAACCGCGTTTCCGCAACATCGTATCGTCAAAGCTTCTGAACTGCCTGGATCCAGCCATCGTAAAGCTTGTCCCGGTTCTGCTTCGTCATGACTGGTTCAAAATTCCGGTCACAGCACCACAGATCCGAGAGTTCCTCAAGAGAGCCATAGACTCCGGCTTTCAGGCCGGCTAGGTAGGCAGCGCCCAGCGCAGTAGTTTCAACCAACGACGGGCGATCCACCCTCGCACCGAGAATGTCAGCCAGAAACTGGAGCACCCAGTTGTTGGCCACCATGCCACCGTCAACTCTGAGGTTGACCGGGCGAATGCCGTCTTTTTCCATGGCTTTCTGCAGATCCTTGGTCTGATAGCAAACAGACTGCAGGCCCGCCGTGACAATCTCTTTTATACCGGTATCGCGGGTAAGACCGAAAATGGCGCCTCTTGCATTGGGATCCCAATAGGGCGCGCCGAGTCCTGTAAATGCTGGCACCAGATATACTCCGTGGTCCATGGGCGTACCCTCTGCGAGCGGCTCTGTTTCACAAGCATTCCGGATTAGCTGAAGTCCGTCTCGCAGCCATTGAATGGTTGCGCCCGCGATAAAAATACTGCCTTCCAGGGCGTAGGTAGGCTTACCGTTCAGCCGATAGGCCACCGTTGTGAGCAAGCGGTGTTTCGACTGCAAAGCTTTGTCCCCAGTGTTGAGCATCAGGAAACAACCGGTTCCGTAGGTGCTCTTCGCCATGCCAATGCCGAAGCAGGTCTGACCAAATAGAGCGGCCTGTTGATCTCCAGCAATACCGAGCACCGAGGTTCCGTTAAGGGCTCCACCCTCTGTGATCTCTCCGAACTGATCGGCAGAGTCCATCACCTCCGGCAACAGCGATTCGGGAATGCCGAAAAGCTCCAGGAGCTCCGGATCCCATTTCTGGTTGTGAATGTTGAACAGCATCGTACGGCTGGCATTGGTCGCATCAGTGCGATGCTCTCGGCCACCGGTTAGTCGCCACAACAAAAAGCTATCGACGGTACCGAATGCGAGCTCACCGCGCTCCGCTCGTTCCCGCACTCCGTCGACATTTTCCAGAATCCAACGGATCTTGGTGGCCGAGAAATAAGGATCAATCAGCAAACCGGTCTTGCTGTTGACCCAGGGTTCGAGCCCTTCACGTTTCAGGGACTCGCAGTAGGAGGCGGTTCGCCGGTCCTGCCAGACGATAGCGTTGTATACGGGCTCTCCGGTATTCCGATCCCAGACTACCGTGGTCTCGCGTTGGTTGGTGATGCCTACGGCAACCACTTTACCGCAATCACCACACTCTTCGGCCATTACCGCGTCACAGGTGTGCTGAACCGATGACCAGAGATCCTCCGGATTGTGCTCAACCCAGCCGCTTGCCGGGAAATGTTGGGGAAACTCTTGTTGGCGGATAGCGTGTATGTTGCCCAGTAGGTCAAAGAGTATGGCACGGGAACTGGTTGTACCTTGATCGATGGAAAGTATGTACTGACTCATGGTATTTCGACCTGGGTTTCTTATTTTTTCGCATTTTTGCTTTTTTGAACATAAATTCCAAGTAGTTTTCACTTAAAGCGCGCGTCCAACTCGCCGAACCTTTTAAAGAAGCTGCATAACCCGCTGAAAACTACTAAGCTTTAAAACTGTTTTCGGACGCACAGTATTTCGCATGAGAAAAATGATAAAGCGGAGGAGGCTTTCATGGCACAGCGTCGCCGACAGGATCTTATTATGGAGCTGATCCAGCAGAACGGTTTTGTCACGACCGAACAGCTGGTGGACCAATTCAAGGTAACGCCCCAGACGATCCGCCGGGACCTGAATGAACTCGCCAAGGAGAAAAAGCTCCGCAGACACCATGGCGGAGCAGGCATTGACTCCAGCACAGTCAACACCGCCTACCAGGCTCGAAAGATAATGGATCTGGAAGCCAAGGAACGAATTGCACAAGCGTTGGTGGAGCTCATCCCTGACAACTCCTCCATGTTCATCAATATCGGCACCACCACCGAGACCATCGCTAAGGCTCTGCTTGAGAAGAACAACCTACAGATAGTTACCAACAACCTGCACGTTGCGTCCATTCTTTCGGCCAAAGAAGATTTCCATGTAATCATCGCTGGCGGAGAGGTGCGCAACCGTGATGGCGGAATTGTCGGTGAAGCTACCATGGACTTCATCAATCAGTTCAAGATGGACTTCGGCATCATTGGAATCAGCGGTATTCACAATGATGGTTCCCTCCTCGACTTCGATTACCGCGAAGTCCGAGTCGCTCAGGCAATCATCGCCAACTCCAACCAGGTCCTTCTTGCTGCCGACCACTCCAAGTTCGGACGAAATGCCATGGTCCGTCTCGGTAACATTTCCCAGGCCGATCATGTGTTTACGGATCAGCAACCTCCCGTAGAAATCCGTCAGTTGCTGAACGAACACAACGCTCAGCTCCATATCGTTTAATAGTTTTTCGCTTGTTCCCCTCTGCGAAAAGGTGATCGCGCTACGTTTTTCGTTTTTTTTCTATTTTTTCCTTTACGAATATATATGCCTTTCGCATAATAGCGATATACCGCATATTGAACACTGAAAAGTGCGCATCGCAACAAAGCGCCTTTTCAGAGTCGTCAGGAGATGACCAACAATGGCTATGGAGCATGAGCAGTTTGACGTTATCGTCGTTGGTGGCGGAGTCAACGGCACGGGCATTGCCATGGATGCGGCGGGACGGGGACTGAAAGTTCTGCTTTGCGAAATGAATGACCTGGCCTCAGCCACCTCATCAAGCAGCAGCAAGCTGATACATGGTGGGCTGCGGTACCTGGAACATTATGAATTTCGCCTGGTCCGGGAAGCCCTAGCCGAGCGCGAGTCTCTGCTTCGCAACTCACCACACATCATGTGGCCCATGCGTTTCCGGCTGCCTCACCGCCCTCACCTGCGGCCAGCCTGGATGATTCGCACCGGCCTGTTTCTCTATGACCATCTGGCAAAACGGGAAATCCTTCCGGGCTCCCGCTCGATCAAATTTGATGAGAAGGACCCTCTGAAGCCCGATATCACCAAAGGCTTTGAATACTCGGACGGCTGGGTAGACGATGCCCGTCTCGTGGTGCTGACCGCAAAGAAAGCACAGCAGTTTGGCGCACAGATACTGACCCGCACCAAATGCGTCAAGGCAGAACAGGGCTCAAAGGAATGGGAGGTCACACTTCGTGATATGACCAACGAAACCGAAAAAACGGTATCGGCGAAGGCTATTGTGAATGCCTCTGGCCCCTGGGTAAGCAAACTGTTCGGTGAGACTCTTTCAATGCCGGCGCCCAAGATGATTCGCATGGTGAAAGGCAGTCATATTGTGGTACCGCGCATGAACAAGGGCACCGAGGCCTATATCCTTCAGAACGAGGACGAGCGGATCGTTTTCGTCATTCCCTACGAGGACGAATTCTCACTGGTGGGCACCACCGACGTCGATTATGAAGGCGACCCGAAAAAAGCAAAGATCTCACCTGAAGAAACCGACTATCTCCTGAACATCGTAAACTCCCATTTCAAGCGGCAACTGGAGCCTTCGGATGTGATTTGGTCCTACTCTGGCGTGCGGCCCCTGATGGACGATGAACAGGAGAATGCCCAGAAAGCGTCACGGGACTACTCCTTTGAGGTCAATAGTGAAAAAGGTAAGGCGCCGCTGATTTCGGTATTCGGAGGCAAGATCACCACCTATCGCAAACTGGCCGAAGCCGCCACGGACAAGCTGTGCCAGTTCTTCCCGGAAGCCGGCGGTCGCTGGACCAAGACTGGTGTTTTGCCGGGCGGAGACTTTGCCAATCATGAAGCACTGGAAGAAACCCTCAGACGTGATTTTCCCTGGCTCTCCGAGAAGGTGATCAGTCGCTATGTGCGTACCTACGGCACAACCAGTTACGACATTCTCCATAATTGCCACTCAATGGACGATCTGGGCGAACACTTCGCAGGAACCCTCTATCAACGGGAAGTCGAGCACCTGATAAAGAACGAATGGGCGATGACCTCGGAGGATATTCTCTGGCGTCGTACTAAACAGGGACTTTATTCGAGCGACGCGGATGTGGAAGCACTGGACCGCTACCTGATGAAAAGCGCTTGTGCCGACACTCGCAAGACTTCGCTCCATCACAGCGCCTGAACCCCTCCGGTCACTGTTGCTCCGGCCCAAGAAGCAGGGCAACTCTTTGTTGCAGCTGGGGCACAACCTCGTCTTCGAACCATGGATTCCGACGCAGCCAGAGGTTATTTCTTGGGCTGGGGTGAGGCATTGGGACTATCTCTGGCCAATACTTCTGCCAATGCTCAACATTGGCCGTTACGGACTGACGACAGTCCGGCAGATGCCAGGTGTGCGCATACTGCCCGATAACAAGAGTCAGACCTATGTCTGGCAGATGATCCAACAGTAAATTGCGCCAGGCTGGCGCGCACTCCGGCCGCGGCGGAAGATCCCCGGATTTTCCGGTACCCGGATAGCAAAACCCCATCGGCAGGATCGCGAGCTTCTGCTCGTCATAGAAGGTATCCCGGGTAACCCCCATCCATTGCCGAAGCCTATCGCCGCTGGGATCGTTGAAGGGCAGCCCGGTTTCATGCACGCGCCTGCCCGGAGCCTGCCCGACTACGAGAATTCTGGCGCTTTCAGATATCTGTATGACAGGCCTCGGCCCGCGTGGAAGAACCTCGGCGCAAAGCGTACACGCCCGCACGCGCCGAACCAGGTCATCGAAGGGAAGCCGGGAAAGGTCCTCTGTCATGAGCGTTCCGTTATCAGGGTGATTGCATATACCGTCATTTCCCGTAACGATAGAGGCACAATCACGACACAACAAGTCTCGAAGGACACATCATGAATGCGAAAGCAGGCTCTCTCCCGCTGCCGGAAATCGATATCGAAGAGTTCCGGAAAGTTGTTCGCACGCGCCGCTCCATCAGGCGCTTCACCGATGAGCCGATTCCTGAGGCCGTGCTTGAAGATTGCCTGGAACTGGCAACCCTGGCTCCGAATTCCAGTAACCTTCAGCCCTGGGAATTTTTCGTTGTCCGCACGCCGGAGCTCAAGGCAGAACTCGCCCACGCCTGTCTTGGCCAGAATGCAGCGAAAACCGCCGCTGCGCTGATCGTAGTGGTTGCCCGACCGGATAGCTGGCGGGCTCATGCACGGCAAGCTCTTGAGGATTGGCCAGAAGAAAAACTGCCGCCCATCGTCGAAAAATACTACCGCAAAGTTGCCCCGATTCATTACAACCAGGGGCCGCTTGGTATTCTGGGTTTAGCCAAAAAAGCGGCAGGCCTTGCGGTGGGAATTACCAGGCCGGTGCCCCGGGGGCCCTACTCCAATTGCGAGATGAAAATCTGGGCTACCAAATCCACAGCCCTGGCTGCCCAGAACCTCATGCTTGCGCTCCGCGCTCACGGGTATGATTCCTGCCCCATGGAGGGTTTTGACGAGCATCGAGTGAAGAAGCTTATTAATCTGTCCGGAAAAGGACTGGTAACCATGGTACTGGCAGCCGGCAGACGGGCTGAAAACGGCGTCTATAACCGCCAGTACCGTTTTGATCAGCGCCAGATGGTGCACTACCTCTGATCCGGCAACGGCAATCCGGCCTCAGACCTCAGGATTGCCCAGTGCCTCGGCAGCCCCCAGCAGGCCGGTGTAGGGCTCGGTGACCACATAAACAGGTGTGAACTCCAGCAGCGGGCGCATTCTTCCCTTATCCTCAAAGCCATTTCGGAACGGGCTTTCGAGAAAGAACTCGAGGAAACGGGGCAGGATTCCGCCACACAGGAAGACACCGCCTGTGCCACCCAGGGTCAGAACGCCATTGCCGGCTACCCGACCGAGAATTTCACAGAAATGGCTTAGCGTGTGGCGGGCCAGCCTGTCGGTGTTTTCTAGCGCAGCCGCGGTGATTTTCTCCGGCGCATCCAGTGGCGCCGCAACGCCCTGAATCTCCGCATGGGCCTGATACAGGTTCAACAAGCCCTGACCGCACAGGATCCGTTCCACGGAAACCCGGCCAAACCAGGCCTTGAGAATCCGCAGCACAGCCATTTCGGTATCGTCCGTGGGCGCGAAATCCACGTGGCCACCCTCGGTCATCAACGGCACCCAGCCATGCTCGATGGGCACCAGCCCTGAAACACCGAGCCCGGTTCCCGGACCCATCACCAGCCGGGGGCGCCGGATGTCACCGGGGCCGCCGCAAACATGCACCAGATGGTCGTTCGCAACGTGAGGAACGCCGAGGGCCATGGCGGTAAAATCGTTGATCACCTTGAACCTGGACCAGCCAAACTGTGCCCGAACTTCTTCGGTATCGAAAAGCCAGTGGTTGTTGGTCATCCGAACCTGGGTCCCGCGAACCGGTGAGGCAACAGCCAGACAGGCCCCATCGACCTCCGAAACCCCAACCCGAGCCAGGTAATCCCGCACTGCGTCATCGAGGTTCGCGTATTCCCCGCAGGGCAAAATCTTGATGGCACGAGGCTGCACGGTTCCCTGCTCTACTAGGGCAAAACGCGCATTGGTGCCACCAATATCACCGACCAGTGAATAGTGTGTTGCTGTCATGCCTCGTGATTCCAGAAAAAGCTGGCCCCTTCCTCGGGATTGCTGGCAGCACGTCGCATCCAGCCGAACAACTCCCGACCGTAGCCGTGATGATACCCGGTCAGGTCCGCTTTTTCAGATTCCCGGCCGGCGAACTCCTGATCATCCACGCGGATGACAAGAACACCACTCTCGGCATCCAGACAAACCATGTCGCCATTCTTGACTTTGGCCAGCGGGCCACCGTCCAGCGCCTCCGGGTAGACATGGATCGCCGCAGGCACCTTGCCCGACGCACCGGACATACGGCCATCCGTCACCAGACCCACCTTGAATCCGCGATCCTGCAACACGCCAAGGTAGGGGGTAAGCTTGTGCAGCTCTGGCATGCCATTGCTCTTGGGACCCTGGAAACGCACGATCACAATACAATCCCTGTCCAGATCTCCTGCCTCAAAGGCTGCCTTGAGTTCGTTCTGGTCGTTGAACACAACGGCCGGTGCTTCAACTTTACGGTGCTCCGGGGCAACGGCAGAGACCTTGATAACGCCCCGACCAAGGTTGCCATCAAGCACCCTCAGCCCACCATCGGGTGCAAACGGCTCGGCAACCGGGCTGAGCACATCCGGGCGAAGGCTTTTTTCCGGCGCGGGCTTCCACACCAGTTGCTCATCCGACAACTCCGGCATCTCGGTATAGCGCTCAAGGCCATAGCCAACCACTGTGTTCACATCGTTATGAAGGTATCCGCCGCTCAGCAGCTCCCTGATCAGGAACGGCGTTCCGCCAGCCTCGTGGAAAGCATTCACGTCTTCCTGCCCGTTAGGGTAGATCCGGGTCATGGACGGAACCACGGAGGAAAGCTCGGCGTAGTCGTTCCAGTCGATGATCATCCCCGCCGCCCGGGCAATCGCTATCCAGTGAATGGTGTGATTGGTGGAACCGCCAGTAACCAGCAGCGCCACCAGAGCATTGACGATGCTCTTTTCATCCACCATATCGCCCAGACCCAGCTCGCCACCGTGAGGCTTGGACAGCCTGATCACCTGCTCGGTCGCCGCCCGGGTAAGCTCATCACGGAGCGGCGTATTGGGGTTCACAAACGCAGACCCCGGCATATGCAGGCCCATGACTTCCACCAACAGCTGGTTGCTGTTGGCGGTGCCGTAAAACGTACAGGTGCCGGGGCTGTGATAGGACTTGCTCTCGGCCTCCAGCAATTCTTCCTTGCCAACCTTGCCCTCGGCGTAAAGCTGGCGAATCCGCTGCTTTTCCTTGTTCGGGAGCCCTGAAGGCATCGGCCCTGCGGGGACCAGAATGGTAGGGAGATAGCCGAAGCTCAGCGAGCCGATCAGAAGGCCAGGCACAATCTTGTCGCAGATCCCCAGAAGCAGCGTGGCATCGAACATGTTGTGACTGAGGGCCACGGCCGTACTCATGGCAATGGTGTCCCGGGAGAACAGACTCAGCTCCATACCCGGCTGGCCCTGGGTTACGCCGTCACACATGGCCGGCGTACCCCCGGCCACCTGAGCCACCGACCCCATTCCACGGGCCGCCTCCCGAATAATATCCGGGAACTTTTCGTAGGGTTGGTGGGCCGAAAGCATATCGTTATAGGCCGTTACCATGGCCACGTTGGCCTTGTTCATGAATTTCAGGGTGTCTTTGTCGCCCTGATTACAGGCCGCGAAACCGTGGGCCAGATTGCCGCAGGACAGAGAGCTCCGGTGTGGAGACTGGGCTTTGAGGGCATTCATGCGGTTCAGGTAATCCTGCCGCGTTGGGCGACTGCGCTCGATGATTCTCTGGGTAACCTTATCTACGGTCGGGTGCATGGTGGGCTCCATTGCGTAATTTATTAGAGTGGTCGTTTTTAGACGTAATTTTACTTCCTTTTTTTGGCATTTCCACCGGTTAATCGTTCATTTCTTCTTTTTTTGTTGTTATATTTACTACATTACTGAGGTAAAACGAACAAAAAACGACCACCCAAGGAGTCAGACAATGACGATCCGTATCGCAATCAACGGTTTTGGCCGCATCGGTCGCAATGTTCTCAGAGCATTGTATGAAAATAACTACCGGAGCCAGCTACAGGTTGTTGCCATTAACGACCTTGGCGACGCCGAAACCAACGCCCATCTGCTCAAGTATGACAGTGCTCATGGTCGATTTGAGGCCGATGTCAGCCACGACT
>NZ_DDOI01000059.1:97301-97587 GCF_002341575.1 Marinobacter sp. UBA2498
TGACAGTGAACGGCGACCGCATTGCCATCACAGCACTGCGCAACCCCGAAGAACTGCCCTGGAAAGATCACCGTGTCGATGTTGTTTTCGAGTGCACCGGGCTTTTCACCAAACGGGACAAGGCGGCAGCTCACCTGAAAGCCGGCGCGCGCAAGGTCATCATCTCTGCACCCAGCCCCGATGCGGATGCCATGATTGTCTACGGCGTGAATCACGAAACCCTGACCACCAATCACGACATTATCTCCAACGCGTCTTGCACTACCAACTGCCTGGCACCGGTTGT
>NZ_DDOI01000059.1:97763-98031 GCF_002341575.1 Marinobacter sp. UBA2498
ACTCCTACACCAACGACCAGAAACTGAGCGACGTGTACCACTCTGATCTTTACCGCGCTCGCTCTGCCACTCAATCGATGATTCCAACGAAGACCGGCGCGGCTGCCGCCATTGGCAAGGTTATTCCGGAACTTGAGGGAAAGCTTGATGGCCTCGCAGTTCGCGTCCCCACCATCAACGTATCATTGGTGGACTTTGGCTTTATCGCCAGCCGCGAAACGACCGTTGACGAAGTAAACGAAGCGATAAAAACAGCGGCCGAGAAAAA
>NZ_DDOI01000059.1:98145-98796 GCF_002341575.1 Marinobacter sp. UBA2498
CGAGAAACTGGTCAGCATCGACTTCAATCACAACGCACTTTCCAGCATCTATGATGCCAACCACACCCGCGTTCTGGGTCGTCACGTAAAAGTCATGGCCTGGTACGATAATGAATGGGGCTTCTCGAATCGTATGCTGGATAATGCCCTCGCCCTCTTCGAGGCCGGCCAGTAAATCTGGCCGTTTCAGCTGATTCCGCTACTCTTTTCGAGACCATTTTGAAGAACCAAAGGACACCAACCATGCTCAGGCGTACCAAGATTGTCGCCACTCTCGGCCCGGCCACCGATTCACCGGAATCCCTCGCGGCCATTATCGCCGCCGGTGTGGATGTCACCCGACTCAACTTTTCCCACGGCAGCGCCGAAGAGCACATCGGCCGCGCTCGCCGGGTTCGCGAAGCAGCAGCGGCCCAAGGCCGGTTTGTCGCTTTGCTGGCCGATTTGCAGGGCCCCAAGTTGCGCATCGCACGGTTCTCGGAGAACAAGGTCACCCTCAAGGCAGGCCAGACGTTTATCCTGGACGCTGCCATGGACAAGGAGGCGGGTACCGAGGAAAAGGTCGGCATCGACTACGAGCAACTGATCGAAGATGTGGAACCGGGAGACATTCTGGTTCTGGACGATGGCCGCATTGAGATGGAAGTGCAG
>NZ_DDOI01000079.1:0-152 GCF_002341575.1 Marinobacter sp. UBA2498
CCCCGCCCACAGGAAGTGGCGACCCGACATACCGGCAATCGTAAGGTTGCCGGTATGTTCACAGTTATTCCCGGCTTTGCCGGTCAGAGACACAGTTCAATACAACATAATAGGCAATCTGAATGGCTAAAAGGTTGATGTGCAAGACTCTG
>NZ_DDOI01000079.1:415-4614 GCF_002341575.1 Marinobacter sp. UBA2498
GGGATCGCATTGTGGCCGTGGGAGAACGCGGCCATATCATCTACTCGGATGATGAGGGGAAAACCTGGGTTCAGGGTGAGGTACCTGTTTCTGTGACCCTGACAGGGATCGATTTTGGCTCCGACAGCCATGGCTGGGCCGTGGGCCACAGCGGCGTTGTCCTCCATACCAGCGACGCCGGGGCCACCTGGGACCTTCAGATTGACGGTATCCGCGCCATGGAACTGGCCATTGAGAGCCGGGAAGAGCAGATTGCCGCCATGGAGGAGCGCATCGAAGAAGCGCCCGAAGAAGAGAAAGAGGATCTCGAGTGGGCACTGGACGACCTTTACTTTGCCCTCGAGAACATTCAGGCGGATATGGACATTGGTCCAGTTAACCCGCTGCTGGATGTCTGGTTTGAAAACGAGAACCGCGGTTTTGTGGTAGGCGCTTACGGTATGTTCCTGCGCACCATGGACGGTGGTGAGACCTGGAAAGACTGGGCGCCAAGAATTGATAACCGGCAGAACTTCCATCTCAATGGCATTACCCGGATCACGGGTGGTGCACTGGTGGTCGTTGGTGAAGCCGGTCAGATACATGTCTCTGTAGACGGTGGTGAGACCTTTGAGCGCCGTGAGGCGCCTTATGAAGGCTCCCTGTTCGGTGTCATCGGTACAGGCCAGGTGAACGAGATGCTCGCCTTCGGCCTTCGTGGCAACATGCTGTTCTCTTCAGACCTCGGCAGAAGCTGGCGGATGGTCCCCAATTCAGCTGGGGCTACGCTCAACGACGGCGTCGTTTCGGAAGATGGTCGTATCACCCTGGTAGGTAATAGTGGTGCGGTACTGATGAGCACCAATGGCGCCGAAACCTTCCGCGAGCATTTCAGAAGTGATCGTGAAGGTGTCATGAGCGCGGTGCCTATCTCAGGAACAGACCTGCTGATTGTCGGCGAAGGTGGCGTAAAAATCACAGACGCCCGTGGAAGAAACCTTCAATAACGCCCTGATGTGGCAACAACCGAACGAATAATAGAGGGGCTTTTGAATGTCCAACCCTAAGCATGACAAGGGCGAGCACTATCTGACCACGCCCAAGGCCGAACCCTTTCTCGAAAGGCTGATCTTCAATAATCGGCCAATCATTCTTGTCGTCTTCGCCGTGTTGACGCTGTTTCTGGGGTATAACGCCGTCAAGATCCAGCCGGACGCCAGCTTCGAGCGAATGATTCCGCTTGAGCATCCCTACATTGTAAATATGCTTGAGCACCGGGATGATCTTGAAAACCTCGGTAACTTCGTTCGTATCGCCGTCGAGGTAGAAGAGGGCGATATTTTCACCCAAGAGTACATGGAAACCCTGAAGCAGATCACCGACGAGGTTTTTTATCTCAACGGCGTGGATCGTTCGGGTCTCAAATCCCTCTGGACGTCGAATGTCCGCTGGGTTGAGGTTACCGAACAGGGTTTTCAGGGTGGCACTGTCATACCGGACGGCTATGACGGCTCCCGGGACAGTCTGGAGAAGCTTCGCCAGAACGTTCTTCGTTCCAACGAAGTCGGGCGCCTGATCTCTGATAACTTCCAATCAACGATCGTTTACGCGCCGCTGTACGAGAAGAATCCGGAGACCGGTGAGGCTCTGGACTACGGCGAATTTTCCCGTCAGCTTGAAGAAAAGATTCGTGAAAAGTACGAAGAACAGAACCCGAACATCAAGATTCATATAGTCGGTTTCGCCAAGAAGGTCGGCGATCTGATTGAGGGGATTGGTTCTATTGCCTGGTTTGCAGGGATTACCATTCTGCTGACCACGCTGCTTCTGTTCTGGTACTCGCGGGCTATTGCCGGCACCCTGGTTCCTGTCTTTACCTCAATCATTGCGGTGTTCCTGCAGTTGGGTACGCTTCGGCTGCTGGGCTACGGGCTGGACCCTTATTCGGTGCTGGTGCCATTCCTGGTGTTTGCGATTGGTATCAGTCACGGCGTTCAGATTGTGAATGCCATGGCGGTTGAAGCTGCCAAGGGCTTTGATGCGGTGACCGCTGCGCGCCTGGCTTTCCGTGCTCTTTACATTCCGGGCATGCTGGCTCTGATTTCGGATGCCTTTGGTTTCCTGACCCTGTTCTTTATCGAGATCGATGTAATCCGCGATCTGGCGGTTGCCGCAGGTATTGGTGTGGCGTTCGTGATCTTCACCAACCTGGTTTTGCATGTATTGATTATGTCCTATGTCGGTATCTCCAAAGGGGGTATTCGTCACGTGCAGAATCACGGCGAAAAACAGGATCGGAAATGGCGTGTTTTGTCCTACTTCTCCCATCCGGGCGTTGCGCCAATTTCGTTGTTGATTGCTGTAATTGGTCTCGGTCTTGGTCTTTATTACAAGCAGGACCTGAAGATTGGCGACCTGGATCAGGGTGCGCCTGAGCTTCGTGCGGACTCCCGCTACAACAAGGACAATGCCTACATCATCAATAATTACTCGACCAGTGCGGATGTATTGGTGGTGATGGTCAAAACGCCGGAAGAGCAGTGCACGCAGTATAATGTGCTGCGGGCCATGGATACTCTGCAGTGGGAGCTTCAGAACACGCCGGGCGTTCAGTCTTCGGTATCACTTGCAGATGTTTCCAAGATGGTGACCAAAGCCCTGAACGAGGGCAACTGGAAGTGGTATGAGATCTCCCGCAACCAGACCATTATCAATGCGTCCATTCGTGAGGCGCCTGCCGGGTTGATCAACACTGATTGCAGCCTGACGCCAGTACTGGTCTTCCTTGAGGACCACAAGGCAGAAACTCTGGAAACCGTCGTTGAGCGCGTCGAACAGTTTGCCGGGAACAACAGCACTGATGAGCACAGGTTCCTGCTAGCGGCGGGTAACGCCGGTGTCGAGGCCGCTACTAACGAGGTTATCTCCGGCGCCAAGGATAAGATGCTGATCCTCGTTTACAGTGTGGTGAGTTTGCTGTGCTTCGCGACTTTCCGTTCGATCCGTGCTGTGCTGTGTATCGTGATACCTCTGGGACTGACTTCGATCCTCTGTGAGGCAATCATGGCGGTATCCGGCATTGGTATCAAAGTGGCGACCCTGCCGGTTATTGCCCTGGGTGTCGGTATAGGTGTCGACTACGGCATTTATATCTACAGCAAGCTGGAGAAATACCTGCTTGAAGGCAAAACGCTTCAGGAGGCTTACTACGAGACCCTGCGCTCCACTGGAAAGGCGGTTATGTTTACCGGTGTGACTCTGGGTCTGGGTGTTGTCACCTGGATATTCTCGCCAATCAAGTTCCAGGCCGACATGGGCTTCCTGCTGTTCTTCATGTTCCTCTGGAACATGGTTGGAGCCATCTGGCTGTTGCCGGCCCTGGCCCGGTTCCTGCTGCGGCCGGATCAGATGCTTGCCAAGGCTCGAGCTGCGAAATAACATTCGCACCGACCTGCAAAAAAGCCCGCTTTGCGGGCTTTTTTGTTGTCTGGTCAACCGGTTAGCGAGCTAATCCATACTTTATTTATGGTGTGAAGTGGTCTATGTTTTATGGTGATCGTACGTCTTGCCCGCTCCCGAAGCGGGCGCCGAATTACAATGAACAGAAAAAAGGAAGAACTCACATGACACTGAAACTTAAAGCCTCCGCATTCGCTGTCGCTGCCGCAGTCAGCCTGGGCGCTGCTTCAACCTCCGTTTCCGCCCAGGAGCAGCGCTTCGTGACCATCGGCACCGGCGGTGTAACCGGCGTTTATTATCCGGCTGGCGGTGCTATCTGTCGTCTGGTGAACATGGACCGTAAAGAGCACGGTATTCGCTGCTCTGTGGAGAGTACCGGTGGTTCCGTCTACAACCTGAATGCCATCCGCCAAGGCGAGCTCGATCTGGCAGTTGCCCAGTCCGACTGGCAGTACCATGCCTACAATGGCACCAGCCAGTTCAAGGATGATGGTGCTAACAAAGATCTCCGCGCGGTCTTTTCTCTGCATCCGGAACCGTTCACTGTTGTTGCCAGCAAGGGCTCAGGCATCAAAACCTTTGAAGACCTGGAAGGCAAGCGGGTATCTGTCGGCAACCCCGGTTCAGGGCAGCGCGCCACTGCTGAAGTCCTGATGGATGAGATGGGCTGGACACTGGACAAATTCTCTCTGGCTGCCGAAATCAAGGCTGCAGAGCAGTCCCAGGCTCTTTGTGATGGCAATATTGATGCCTTCTTCTAC
>NZ_DDOI01000079.1:4766-5129 GCF_002341575.1 Marinobacter sp. UBA2498
GTGACAGTGTCCTGGTCAACGTGGATAACGCCGCCACCCAGAAGCTGATTGACGATAACCCGTACTATCGTAAAGCGGTGATTCCTGGCGGTATGTATCGTGGCAGTGACGAAGACGTAACCACCTTTGGTGTTGCGGCAACCTTCGTGTCATCTACCGATGTCCCCGACGATGTTGTCTACGCCGTCGTGAAGGCTGTTTTCGAGAACTTTGACAGCTTCAAGCGTCTGCATCCGGCGTTTGCCAACCTGAACAAGGAAGAAATGGTCTCTGATGCCCTGAGTGCGCCGTTGCACCCGGGTGCTGCCAAGTACTACAAGGAAGCCGGTCTGATCGACTGATCTGTCTGCACTCCGACACAGC
>NZ_DDOI01000079.1:5317-10050 GCF_002341575.1 Marinobacter sp. UBA2498
CAAACGGAGCTGGTGCTGGTGGTAGCAGTAATGTAGACCAGATCCTGCAGACTGAAACCGGGGGCAGGGCGACCAGCGGGTATGCCGCGGTCATTCTGTTTATCGTTCCCCTGGTGTGGTCGCTGTTTCAGCTCTGGATTGCGTCACCACTCCCTTACATTTTCAACTTTGCCATCTTCAATTCCACGGAAGCGCGTTCTATCCATCTCGCGTTTGCGGTTTTCCTGGCGTTTTCCGCCTTTCCGATGATCAAGGGGCGGCACGTGAATGTCGTGCCCATCTACGACTGGATTCTGGCGCTCGTTGCGGCTTTTTGCGCCTCATACCTTTACGTTTTTTACGAAGAGTTGTCGACACGCCCTGGCGCTCCCATCACCCAGGATCTGTGGGTTGCGTTGGTCGGGCTCGTGCTGTTGCTCGAAGCGACCCGTCGCTCACTGGGTTTGCCACTGACCATCGTCGCCGCTGTCTTTATCACGTACTCGATTGCCGGGCCCTACATGCCGGATGTGATCGCCCATAAAGGTGTGAGTCTCAGTAAGCTGGCGTCGCACCAGTGGTTGGGCACTGAGGGCGTGTTTGGCGTTGCACTTGGGGTTTCCACGAGCTTCGTCTTTCTGTTCGTGTTGTTTGGCGCGCTGCTTGAGAGAGCAGGCGCCGGTAATTACTTTATTAAAGTCGCCTATGCCATGTTGGGGCATATGCGTGGTGGTCCCGCCAAAGCTGCGGTGGTTTCCAGTGGTTTAAGCGGCGTTATTTCCGGTTCGTCTATTGCCAACGTCGTCACTACCGGCACGTTCACCATTCCGCTGATGAAGCGGGTTGGTTTTCCGGCTACCAAGGCCGGCGCAGTGGAAGTGGCCGCATCAACCAACGGCCAGCTGACACCTCCCATCATGGGCGCGGCCGCTTTCCTGATGGTCGAATATGTGGGTATCTCCTACCTGGAGGTCATCAAGCACGCCATCCTCCCTGCGATGATTTCCTATGTGGCACTGATTTATATCGTGCACCTTGAGGCCTGCAAGCTGAACATGCAGGGCATTGAGCGTCTCAACAAGCCGACTCTTGCCCAGCGGATGCTGAATTGGGTCGTTATCCTCATCGGCCTGAGTGTGCTGACCCTGGTGGTGTATTACGGGATCGGCTGGACGAAAACGCTTTTCGGTGAAGCGGCGATTTGGGTGTTGGCACCTTTGCTGGTGCTGATCTATATCGGCCTGGTTGGCTATGCCACCCGATTTCCGGAACTCGAGGAAGACGATCCGGATAAGGACATGGGCGAATTGCCGCCGGTTGGCCCAACTGTAAAGACCGGGCTGTACTTTCTTCTGCCCGTTGTAGTGCTGGTCTGGTGCCTTACTGTTGAGCGTTTCTCGCCACAGCTGTCGGCGTTCTGGGCCACGCTGTTCATGATTTTCATTGTTGTTACACAGCGACCGTTGAAGGCCTTTTTCTACAAGCACGGCAACTTCCTCACTGCGTTCAAGGATGGCGTGTTTGATCTTGCGCATTCGCTCGCCACCGGTGCCCGAAACATGGTGGGTATTGGCGTGGCAACTGCCACCGCCGGTATCGTGGTGGGTACGGTTACCCTGACCGGTATTGGCCTGGTGATGACCGAATTTGTCGAGTTCCTGTCTGGCGGCAACCTGCTGCTGATGCTGATCTTCACGGCCATTATCAGCCTGATCCTCGGCATGGGTTTGCCGACCACTGCCAACTACATCGTTGTGTCCACGCTGATGGCGCCGGTAATCGTCACTCTGGGCGCCCAGAATGGGCTGATCGTGCCGCTGATTGCGGTGCATCTGTTTGTGTTCTACTTTGGCATTCTGGCGGACGATACGCCGCCCGTGGGGTTGGCGGCTTATGCCGCCGCTGCCATATCCGGCGCCGATCCCATACGAACGGGTATCCAGGGCTTCACCTACGACATCCGTACGGCGATCCTCCCGTTCATGTTTATTTTCAATACCCAGTTGTTGCTCATTGGGTTGACCGGATGGTTTGACCTGCTGGTTACGATCTTCAGTGCAGTCACTGCGATGCTGGTCTTTTCCGCGGCCACGCAGGGGTTCTGGTTTACCAAGAGCTATAAGTGGGAATCGCTGTTATTGCTGCTGATTACGTTCACCATGTTCCGGCCCGGCTTCTGGTGGGATATGGTTTACCCGCCCACGGCAGATCGGCCCGGCGCCGAGATCATGGAGTATGTTGAGGATGTGCCAGCAGACAAACCGATTGTCCTGAAGGCTTCCGGGATGACGATTGACGGCGACGAGGTGACCACCTATGTGCGGCTTGAGATTCCCGCTGGCGACACGCCCGAGCAACGTCTGATGGACGCCGGCCTTGAACTCAGCCCGGATGGCGAAAAGATGGCGGTAGACTTCGTTGGTTTCGGTAGCCCGGCGGAGGATGCTGGCATCCAGTTTGGCTGGACCATCGATGCCGTGCAGGTTGACCTGGAACGGCCGCCAAAAGAGCTGATGTTCATTCCTGCTCTGGTGTTACTCGGCCTTCTGGCGTTTGGTCAGTTGCGTCGGCGGGCCAGGGAGGAAGCCGCCGGCCAGCCAGCCTGACGCCACACCTGTCCGTGCAAACCCGGCATTAACCTGCCGGGTTTTTTTCTGTTAGACTTCGCCTCGAAGCGGCCCGCGGTTTGTATCGCGCCGTGCCGTCACCATGTGGTCTCTGGTATAGATCACCGCTGAGTAACCAACAGGAGCCTTTCATGCCCGTCGTAACCCTGCCCGATGGTAGCCATCGCAGTTTTGCCGAACCCGTAACCGTTCATGATGTCGCCGCCGATATCGGCGCTGGCCTTGCCAAAGCCGCCCTTGCCGGAAAGGTGGATGGCCAGCTCGTGGACACCAGTTATCGCATCGAAAACGATGCCGAGCTGGCAATCGTCACCGAGCGTGATGAAGACGGCGTTGATATCATTCGCCATTCTACGGCGCACTTGATGGCCATGGCTGTCCAGGAACTGTTTCCAGGAGCCCAGGTCACCATTGGCCCGGTTATCGACAATGGCTTCTACTACGACTTCAAGTACGACCGCCCGTTCACCAATGAGGATCTGGCGCGGATCGAGAAGCGGATGGAAGAGCTCTCCAAACAGGACTTGCCGGTTTCTCGCTCCATCATGTCCCGCGATGAGGCGATCAAGCTCTTTGAGGATATGGGCGAAGAATACAAGGTCCGTATCATTCAGGACATTCCCGGCGATGAGGACCTTTCATTTTACAGCCAGGGCGATTTTATCGACCTGTGCCGCGGTCCCCACGTTCCCAGCACCGGCAAGCTGAAGGCCTTCAAACTGACCAAGGTGGCCGGCGCGTATTGGCGTGGCGACACCAGCAATGAGCAGCTTCAGCGCGTGTACGGAACCGCCTGGGGTAACAAGAAAGATCTCAAAGCCTATTTGCACCGTCTGGAAGAGGCCGAGAAGCGGGATCACCGGAAGGTCGGCAAGAAGCTTGGCTTGTTCCATATGCAGGAAGAAGCACCGGGCATGGTTTTCTGGCACCCGGATGGCTGGTCGCTGTATCAGGAAGTTGAGCAATACATGCGCCGCAAGCAGCAGGAGCATGGCTACAAGGAGATCAAGACACCACAGGTGGTGTCACGGACCCTGTGGGAGAAGTCAGGGCACTGGGACAAGTTCAAGGACGACATGTTCACCACCGAGTCGGAGAAGCACGACTACGCCATCAAGCCCATGAACTGTCCCTGCCACGTGCAGGTCTTCAACCAGGGTATGAAAAGCTACAAGGATCTGCCCCTGAGACTGGCGGAATTCGGCTCCTGCCACCGGAACGAGGCCTCCGGGGCGCTGCATGGACTGATGCGTGTTCGGGGCTTTACCCAGGACGATGCCCACATTTTCTGCGAAGAAGATTCTATTCAGCAGGAAGTCTCGGCATTTATTGAAATGCTGCACGAGATCTACACAGACTTCGGGTTTACCGAAATCCTGTACAAGCTCTCAACCCGTCCGGAAAAACGGGTTGGCTCTGATGAGGTCTGGGACAAGGCGGAAGCCGCCCTGGAAGAAGCGTTGAATCGCGAAGGGGTAGACTGGGAATTGCTGCCAGGCGAAGGCGCCTTCTACGGACCCAAAATCGAGTTCTCGCTGAAAGACTGTATCGGACGGGTATGGCAGTGTGGCACTATTCAGGTGGACTTCTCGATGCCGGGTCGTCTGGGTGCGCAGTATGTTGCCGATAATTCCGAGCGGAAGACCCCGGTCATGCTGCACAGGGCGGTATTGGGATCCTTTGAACGTTTTATTGGTATCCTGATCGAGGAATACGAAGGTGCATTCCCGACCTGGCTGGCGCCGACTCAGGTGGCTATCCTCAATATCACCGATAATCAGCGTGATTATTGTCAGAATCTGGCGAAAAAGTGGGATTCTTTGGGCTATAGGGTTAATGCTGACTTGAGAAACGAGAAGATCGGCTTTAAAATCCGCGAGCATACTCTTAACAAGGTTCCCTACCTTGTCGTTGTCGGTGACAAAGAAGTCGACAACAACGCCGTTGCGGTGAGAACCCGCAAGGGCGAAGATTTGGGAACTTTATCGCTTGAAGCGTTTGAGCAATTCTTAAGTGAAGATGTTGAACGCAAGGGCAAAACAAAGACGGAGATCTGATTATTAAACAGCGAGCGAATCGGGGTGGGCGCACACCAAAGGCGCCTATCAATGAGAATATTGACGCAAC
>NZ_DDOI01000079.1:10235-33869 GCF_002341575.1 Marinobacter sp. UBA2498
AGTACCAATAGAGGATGCTCTCAAGCAAGCAGAAGAGGCATCTCTTGACCTGGTCCAGGTTACGGATTCCGATCCGATCGTCTGTAAGATAATGGACTACGGCAAGAAAATCTTCGACGAGAAGAAGGCCAAGGCGGCTGCCAAGAAAAAGCAGAAGCAGACGCAGGTCAAAGAGCTTAAGTTCCGTCCAGGAACTGAAGAAGGGGATTATCAGGTCAAACTACGCAACCTGGTACGTTTCCTTGAAAACGGGGACCGCGGCAAAATCACTATCCGCTTCCGTGGCCGTGAGATGGCACACCAGGAAATTGGTATGCAGCTCATGCAGCGCATAGAAGCAGATATTGAAGAGCTTGCCCAGGTAGAGATGCGGCCGAAAATGGAAGGCCGGCAGATGACCATGGTTGTGGCGCCCCGCAAGAAGAAGTGAACCTGATCGGGTGCTTGTCCCCCGCGCATGCGGGGGATTTGTCGTTCAGGGGCACATTATTGTTTATTTAAAAATAGAATGCGGAGTTTTAAAAAATGCCTAAGATGAAAACCAAAAGCGGAGCCACCAAGCGGTTCAAGAAAACCGCCACCGGCTTCAAGCACAAGCAGTCCTTCACCAGTCACATCCTGACCAAGAAGAGCCCGAAGCGTAAGCGTCAGCTGCGCGGCACCAAGCTCATCGCCAAGTCGGATGTTGCATCTATCAAGCGTATGACCGCGTGCTGATCCAGCCGCGAGTATCATTCCTTAGAAAGTACAGGTAGAAGGATTAAAGTATGGCTCGTGTAAAACGTGGTGTGGTCGCACGCCGTCGTCACAAAAAGATTCTCAATCAGGCCAAAGGTTACTACGGCGCTCGTAGCCGGGTATTCCGTGTAGCCAAGCAAGCGGTTATCAAGGCCGGTCAGTACGCCTACCGTGACCGTCGTAACCGCAAGCGTGCTTTCCGCGCTCTGTGGATTGCCCGTATCAATGCTGGTGCCCGCGCTAACGGTCTGTCTTACAGCCGTCTGATCGCTGGTCTGAAAAAGGCTAACGTTGAAATCGATCGTAAGGTTCTGGCCGATCTGGCCATGAACGAGCAGCAGGCGTTTGCCGCTGTTGTTGAGAAGGCCAAAGCGTCCCTGTGATCGCTTAGCTCTTTCATCGATTGCTGATCGATATGGGCGTCTCATGATTTCATGACGGCGCCTCCTGATAGGGGAAGGGCACGCTCTTCCCCTATTTTTGTTTTTGAAGTTACGTTTTTAAGCACTTCCATTTCTGGTTTGGAGCAGGGTCAATGGAAAACCTGGAGCAACTGGTTCAGGACGGGCTGGCAGCAGTTGATAGCGCCGACAGCCTGCAGGCACTTGATCAAATTCGTGTTGAGTATCTTGGCAAGAAGGGTGTGATTACCCAGCAGGCGAAAACTCTGGGCAAGCTTTCTGCTGAGGAGCGCCCTGCCGCCGGCCAGAAAATCAATGAAGCCAAGGGGCAGGTCGAAGAAGCCATCAATGCCCGGCGAAGCGATCTTGAACGTGCCGCCATCGAGCAGAAACTTGCCAGTGAATCCATTGATGTGACTCTGCCTGGCCGTGGTCAGGACCTGGGTGGATTGCACCCGGTTACCCGCACCCTCCAGCGGATCGAGCATTTCTTCGCCCGGGCCGGCTATACCGTCGAGCAGGGGCCCGAGATCGAAGACGATTACCACAACTTCGAGGCCCTCAACATCCCTGGCCATCACCCTGCTCGCGCGATGCACGATACGTTCTATTTTAACCCGGGCACCCTGCTGCGAACTCACACTTCGCCGGTACAGATTCGAACCATGGAAGCGGGCAAGCCACCATTCCGGATGATCTGCCCGGGCCGGGTTTACCGCTGTGATTCGGATATGACGCACACCCCCATGTTCCACCAGGTGGAGGGGTTGCTGGTCGAGAAAAATGTCAGCTTCGCGGATCTCAAAAGTACTGTTGAAGAATTCCTGCGAGTGTTCTTTGAGCGGGACCTTCAGGTCCGCTTTCGGCCCTCCTATTTCCCGTTTACGGAGCCCTCCGCAGAAGTGGACATTGAATGGGGTCGGGAAGCCGATGGCAGCATCAAGTGGCTTGAAGTCATGGGTTGCGGAATGGTGCATCCCAAGGTGTTTGAATATTGCGGAATCGATGCCGAGGAATACCGTGGCTTCGCATTCGGTCTGGGGGTAGAGCGCCTGGCCATGCTTCGTTATGGCGTTAACGATCTGCGCATGTTCTTTGAGAACGACCTGCGCTTCCTGCGACAGTTCCGTTAACAGGCAAGATCAAGGCATCCAACCAAACAGGCATAACCGCATCAGGACAAGGCAATAACCATGAAATTCAGTGAACAGTGGCTGCGCGAGTGGGTTAACCCGCAAATCGATACCCAGGAATTAATGGACCAGATCACCATGGCAGGTCTGGAAGTGGACGGTTTCGAGCCGGTGGCCGGTCAATTCAGCGGCGTGGTCGTTGGAGAAGTTCAGTCAGTAGGGCCACATCCTGATGCAGACAAGCTGCGGGTTTGCCAGGTCAGTGATGGTGCCTCCGAGGTTCAGGTGGTCTGTGGCGCTCCCAATGTCCGTGAAGGTATGAAGGTTCCTTTTGCCGTGGTGGGGGCGGTTCTGCCCGGTGATTTCAAAATCAAGAAGGCCAAGCTTCGCGGTCAGCCTTCTGAGGGCATGCTTTGTTCCGAGTCAGAGCTTGGGCTCTCCGATAATCACGATGGCCTGATGGAGCTCCCGGCGGACGCACCGGTGGGGCAGGACGTGGCCGATTACCTGAAGCTGAACGATGTCACCATTGATGTGGATCTGACTCCGAATCGCGCCGATTGCCTGTCTATCAAGGGTATCGCCCGTGAAGTGGGTGTTCTGAACAGCATGCTGGTCAACAGCCCGGCAATCGAGCCCGTGGAATCGGTGCACTCTGAAGTGCCTGATATCCGGGTGGAGGCGCCGGCAGGCTGCCCGCGGTACCTTGGCCGTATTCTGCGCAATGTGAACCTGCAGGCGGAATCGCCCCTGTGGATGCAGGAAAAGCTTCGCCGTTCAGGTATTCGCTCCATTGATGCCGCCGTGGATGTCACCAACTACGTCATGCTGGAACTAGGCCAGCCCATGCACGCCTTCGATCGTGACGAAATCCAGGGCGGGATCGTTGTCCGCATGGCGCGAATTGGTGAAAAGCTCGTTCTGCTGGATGGTCAGGAGGTCGAGCTCACCCAGGGAACGCTGGTGATCGCGGATCATGAGAAGCCGATTGCCATTGCCGGTGTCATGGGCGGTGAGCATTCCGGAGTCAGTCCGAAAACGCGGGACCTGGTGCTGGAATCCGCTTACTTCGATCCGATTACGCTGGCGGGCAAGGCTCGTCACTATGGTTTGCACACTGACGCATCGCACCGGTTCGAGCGAGGTGTTGACTATAAGTTGGCGCGGGATGCGATGGAGCGGGCCACCCGGTTGCTGATGGACATCGTTGGTGGTGAGCCTGGCGAAATCGTCGAAGTTGCCAGCGATGAGGATATTCCCGAGGATCGGGTTGTCGACCTGCGATCCCGCCGGCTTAACGATGTTCTGGGTATGGAAATTGATCGCACCACCGTCGAGGAGATCCTGACCAGGCTCGGCCTGCGGGTGGAAAAGCTCCTGAAAGACGGCTGGCGTGTCAGTGTGCCCAGCTTCCGCCCGGACATCTCTATTGAAGAAGACCTGATCGAGGAAGTCGGTCGAATTTATGGCTACAACAATCTGCCTGTAACCGAGCCTACGGGCTCACTCGGTCTGCGCCCGGAGCAGGAAGCTGTTCGCCCGGTATCGGCCATCCGCAACTTCTTTGTGGATCATGGGTACCAGGAGGCGGTGACCTACAGCTTTGTCGATCCTAAGGTTCAGCAACTGGTGGACCCCGATCGTCAGGGCATCGCGCTGGCCAATCCGATTTCTTCGGATCTGTCGGTGATGCGTACCAGCCTCTGGAGTGGCTTGTTGAAAACCGTGGCCCATAACCAGAATCGCCAGCAGCCGCGCATACGTCTGTTCGAAACCGGTCTGCGCTTCCTCCAGGAGGGCGAGCGGATTGATCAACAACCGATGTTGGCCGGTGTGGTGGTTGGCAGCCAGTATCCTGAAAACTGGGCAAACGGTCGCAGAACCGCGGATTTCTTTGATGTAAAAGGGGATTTGGAGAGTCTGTTCAGTCTGCTGGGCATTGAGATCCATTTTGTTGGCAGCCAGCATCCTGCGCTGCACCCGGGACAGACTGCAGAACTCATGCGCGACGGCGAGCACGTGGGCTGGCTGGGGACTCTGCATCCACAAGTTCAGAAAAATCTTGAACTTAATGGCACGATCCTGATGTTTGAGCTATTCTTGAATTCAATCGTTACCGGATATGTGCCTAATTTCAAAGAAATTTCAAAATTCCCGGAAGTTCGTCGGGATTTGGCTATTATTATCGGAAGCGAGGTAGCGTTCGCCGATGTGGAGCGTGTAGCGAGAAAGCATGCCGGCGAGCAGCTGACAGCGTTGCGTGCGTTCGATGTCTATGAGGGCGAGAGTCTGGGTGAGGGTAACCGAAGCCTGGCTCTGAGTCTGTTCTGGCAGCACCCCGAACGTACATTGAACGAGGATGAAGTGCATTCGCTCTTCAACGGTGTGATCGACGCATTGAAAGAAGAGCTGGGGGCAACACTGAGGAGTTGAGAGATGGCGGCTTTGACGAAAGCGGAAATGGCGGAGCGGTTGTACGAGGAATTGGGCCTGAACAAACGCGAAGCCAAGGAAATGGTAGAAGCTTTTTTCGATGAGATCAGAGGCGCTCTCAGCCACAACGAGCAGGTGAAGCTGTCGGGTTTCGGTAACTTCGATCTGCGGGACAAGAAGCAGCGGCCGGGACGGAACCCGAAAACCGGTGAAGAGATTCCGATCAGTGCACGGCGTGTCGTTACGTTTCGCCCGGGACAAAAACTAAAGCAAAAAGTAGAAGCGTATGCTGGAACCCAGTCATAACAACGAACTTCCCACCATTCCGGGGAAGCGTTATTTCACCATTGGTGAAGTAGCGGAGCTGTGTGCTGTGAAAGCACACGTCCTGCGGTATTGGGAGCAGGAGTTTCCGCAGCTGTCGCCGGTAAAGCGTCGGGGCAACCGTCGGTACTATCAACGGGCGGACGTTATTACCATCCGCCAGATTCGTAGCCTTCTCTATGACCAGGGCTACACTATCGGTGGCGCGAAGCAGAAGCTGAGCAGTCACGAGGTGAAAGACGATACCTCCCAGTACAAGCAGCTGATCCGGCAGATGATTACAGAGCTGGAAGAGGTGCTCGAGGTTCTCAACGCGCCGGTCAAATAATGCTTCCGAAGCTTTGAAGAAAAACCGGGATAGCGAGAAGCTGCCCCGGTTTTTTTATGCCTGCAGGTTTATTGCTTCTTGCAGGTCTTGATGCCCAGAATTGAATAGGCCGGGCAGTTGCCCACTGCGGCAGTGGCCAGAGGAACGATGCCAATCCAGCCCCAGGCGGTTTGTGGGCCCACAAATACGAGCGCCAGAAGTACAATGCCGACAATGGCGCGTATGATACGGTCCGCAGATCCCATATTGATGCTCATGATCCATTCTCCTTGGTTGATTTGAGGCAGTAAGGCCACTCTAACGCCTGCTCCCTGGCTGTTCAGTGATAAAGTCACACAAGGAAGGACACTGGATGAGCTAGTCTCGTTAACTATGGAAAAACTGACGTTGCAACACAGCATTCTTGAAACATTGCCGGAATCCCTTCGGCGGGACGCTTTGAACGGACTGCAGGCGATTCAATTTGAGAATGGAAAGGTGCTCTTTAGAGCGGGAGATCCGTGTCAGGGCCTTCCACTGGTGCTCCATGGCAGTGTAAAGGTTCAGATGACAGGGCTGTCGGGGAATAGCATCGTCCTGTACCGGATGGGCGCGGATGACATTTGCACGCTCTCGATCGGGTGCCTGATGACCGGTGACGGCTTTCGCGCAGAGGCCGTGGTTGAGGAGGATGCCAAAGTGTTGATGGTGCCCAGGGGGTTGTTCGATCGGCTCATGGACCAGTCCGCCGATTTCCGGCTGGGCATAATGGAGTCTTACGGTCGCCGCCTGAACGATCTGATGCTGCTGGTGGAGGAGGTTGCGTTCAGGCGAATGGACGAACGACTTCTTCACTGGCTTGAGGCAAGAGCCGGGCACCGCGCAATCACCATCACCCACCAGGAGCTTGCCATTGAGCTCGGCACAGCGAGAGAGGTGATAAGCAGGCTGCTCAAAGAGCTTGAGCGAAAGGGCAGGTTGCGTCTCGCGCGCGGCAAAATTGAATTTACGGGTTCGTTTGCCGAGTAAGTGCCTATAACAAAAAGCCCGGACCTTTCGGCCCGGGCTTTTTGTCGGAATCTGGTCGGGACGGTAGGATTTGAACCTACGACCCCTTGCACCCCATGCAAGTGCGCTACCAAGCTGCGCTACGCCCCGATTCGCTCTTTGCCACATCGAAACTTGAGAGTATTCTCAGTGGCTTAGCGGGAGCGAAGTCTACACGAGCCCATGGAAAAAATAAACATCCGACGGCGATTTTGATCGCAATTTTTAGCGTAGCTTGGTCTCCCGAAGTTTGAGGATGAATTCCGGTGGTTCGAAGGTATCCGCCCGGGCTGATTCCCAGTACTTATCGAACACAGTCAGGTCTGTTTTTCCCTCCAGCAGGGCCCCCGGTTCAAGGAACGGGAAAAGGTCCATGTAAGAGTGAACTTCGGTTTTAGACACCCGCCGGACAACGTGTTCCGGACCAAGCTCGGATGGATGCTTGAGCCCGGAAGCCTCAAGCAGGTTTTGCAGCGCGTCCAGAGTATTCTTATGGTAGTTGTACACCCGCTGGCTCTTGAGCTCCACGTCGAGCTTTTTGCCGCGCCTGGAGTCCTGGGTGGCCACGCCGCTCGGACAGCGCCCTGTGTGGCAACTGAGCGCCTGTATGCAGCCCAGGGAGAACATGTAGCCACGAGCCGCGTTGCACCAGTCCGCACCAAGGGCCAGAGTTCGGGCTATGTTGAAGGCCGAGGTGATCTTGCCCGCTGCGCCAATGGCGATGTCTTCCCGCAAATGGGTGCCGACCAGTGTGTTGTGAACCAGCAGAAGTGCCTCAGTCATGGGCATGCCAAGGCGGTTGATAAACTCCAGTGGAGCGGCTCCTGTGCCGCCTTCACCTCCGTCGACGACGATGAAATCAGGTTTTCGACCGGTTTCCAGCATGGCTTTGACGATGGCGAACCACTCCCAGGGGTGGCCAATGGCAAGCTTGAAGCCGACGGGCTTGCCGCCAGACAGTTCACGCAGGCGGTCGATGAACTCAAGCATCTCGATGGGGGTTGAGAACGCCGAATGACTGGCGGGAGAAACGCAGTCCTCACCCACCGAAACGCCCCGGGCTTCGGCGATCTCGGGAGTCACCTTGGCACCCGGCAAAATTCCGCCGTGGCCCGGTTTCGCACCCTGAGATAGTTTGAGTTCTATCATTTTGACCTGTTCAATCGTGGCGTTCTGCCGAAACATATCTTCGTTGAACGAACCGTCTTTGTGGCGACAGCCGAAGTACCCTGAGCCGATCTCCCAGACCAGATCGCCACCTGGCTGTCGGTGGTATCGGGAGATGGAGCCTTCTCCGGTGTCATGATAGAAACCGCCCATTCTGGCACCGGTATTCAGGCTCAGGATGGCGTTGGCGGAAAGCGAGCCAAAGCTCATTGCGGAAATATTGAACACACTGGCGTTGTAGGGTTTATCACAGTTCCTGCCGATCAGAATCCGGAAGTCACTGCTGTCGAGGCGGGTGGGAGCGAGTGAATGGTTCATCCACTCGAATCCCTCGTCATACATTCCGAGTTGGGAGCCAAAAGGGCGTTTGTCGAGGACATTCTTGGCTCGCTGATAAACGATCGTGCGTTGCTCCCGAGAGAAGGGGCGCTCCTCGGTGTCTGACTGGATAAAATACTGGCGGATTTCTGGCCCGACGGATTCGAGCAGGTACCGGAAGTTGGCCATGATCGGGTAATTCCGGCTGACCGTGTGCCGTCTTTGCAGCAGATCGTAGGTGCCCAGGGCCGTGAAAGCACCGAATATCAACGGAAAGACATAACCGGCATCCAGAGCTATGGCCAGACCAAGGGAAACGACAAAACCGATAATGCTCAGTGCATAGGCCGTATAGCGAAGCGGAAAGGTCTTGGTTTTTTCCATGGAATCCTCTGGTTGTCTGGCAAAACCGGCTCGAACAGCGCGGTAGGCAAAGAAGAGTTTAGTCGAACGACGCAGGATCCTGCATCGATTGGTCCGGACTTTGGCTGGTCCGTTGTCGATCATGGTCTATGATAATTATCAAGGCGGCTAAAATAATCGCGGTTTTGATGTTTTGAACTCAAAACATTATGATAACGCGCTTGTAATGTTTGAACTCCGATTCTGAATAAACGAATTATCAACTCAGGAGGCTCCAAAACGTGGGCAAGGTAGTCAAAGACGAATATTCGACGGACTACGTGGCCGGCCAGGACAATATCACACCGTTCGGGCTGGATCTTCACGCACCGGTATTTCCGATTACGGCAATACTGGTTGTTGCGTTCGTGATAGGGACCCTGATGTTTCCCGGCGAGGCGAAAGAGCTGCTGGATGGAACAAAATGGGACATTATCGCGACGTTTGACTGGTTTTTCCTGATCAGTGCCAACATCTTCGTAGTGGTGTGTTTGGCGTTGATCTTCCTGCCAATGGGTAAGGTCCGTATTGGCGGGCAGGACTGCAAACCTGAATTCTCTACTCTTTCGTGGTTCTGCATGCTGTTCGCAGCCGGCATGGGTATTGGCCTCATGTTCTGGGCCGTTGCCGAGCCGGTGGCCTACTACACAGGCTGGTACGAGACGCCATTCAACGTAGAAGCGAATACGGATGAGGCGCGCAATCTTGCAATGGGCGCGACGATGTACCATTGGGGCCTGCACCCTTGGGGCATCTATGCGATCGTTGCTCTTTCCCTGGCATTTTTTGCCTTCAATAAAAACATGCCGCTGACCATCCGCTCTGCTTTCTTCCCCCTGTTGAAGGATAAGGTGTGGGGCTGGCCTGGTCACGTGATCGATGTTCTGGCAGTTGTAGCCACTATCTTCGGTCTCGCGACGTCTCTCGGTTTCGGTGCTCAGCAGGCGGCTTCCGGCCTTAATTATCTGTTCGACACTGGCGCTGGTACCAATGTCCAGATGGCTATTATCGTCGGCGTTACAGCTCTTGCGCTGATCTCAGTACTCCGGGGGCTCGACGGCGGCGTTAAGATCCTGAGTAACATCAACATGGGCGTTGCCGGCGTTTTGCTGTTGTTCGTAATCTTCGCCGGCCCAACGATGACCATTCTGGAAACTCTCTGGGTAACTTCTTCTAACTATGTCGGCAATGCGTTGCAGCTCAGTAATCCGTTTGGCCGTGAAGACGAAGCCTGGTTCCAGGGCTGGACTGTCTTCTATTGGGCATGGTGGATTTCCTGGTCACCGTTCGTTGGCATGTTCATCGCACGTGTTTCCAAGGGACGCACCGTACGTGAGTTTGTTACCGCAGTGTTGATCGTTCCGACCGTCATTACAGTCGTATGGATGAGCGCTTTCGGTGGCGCCGCTATCGAACAGATCCAGCAAGGCATTGGTGAGTTGGCTGAGAGCGGTCTGACCGAAGTTTCCCTCGCGACGTTCCAGATGTTTGCGAACCTGCCGCTGACCGGAATTCTGTCATTCGTCGGTATCGTTCTGGTGCTGGTGTTCTTCGTAACATCCTCGGATTCGGGCTCGCTGGTCATCGACAGCATTACTGCCGGTGGCAAGACTGATGCTCCGACCGCTCAGCGTGTGTTCTGGGTTGTCGCTGAGGGTGCGATTGCTGCTGCCCTGATCTTTGGCGGCGGTGAAGATGCACTTGGCGCGATTCAGGCAACCGCGATCAGTGCTGGTCTGCCGTTTACGGTGGTTCTGCTGATCATGACGTGGGGGCTTCTGAAAGGCCTCAGTCACGAGCGGCAACTCCTGATTGCCAGGGGCGAGCTCACCTAAGAGCGCTGTGAAAATAAAAAACCGGGGCTTGGCCCCGGTTTTTTTATGTCTGGAAGCACTCAGAAACTGGCGAACGTGTCCATGGCGAAACGGGAACGCTCCAGTGGTGTGAAGTGCGGGCGTTTCAGCGCTTCGATGGCTCGCAGGCGGGGCAGCAGCCCCCGACCGTTTGCCATCTGAATGGCGAGTCCGGGGCGTGCGTTCAGCTCCAGTAGTAACGGCCCTTCGTTGGCGTCGACCACCAGATCAACCCCCATGTAGCCGAGTCCGGTCGCTTCGTAGCAACGAGAGGCCATTTCCAGCATCTCGTCCCAGGCTTCAATCTGGATGTTTTCCAGAGCAAGACCGGTATCCGGGTGAAGTGTAATGGGACGGTTGAACTGAACTGCGTTCAGGCTCCGACCAGACCCGATATCAAGACCGACGCCGACGGCTCCCTGATGCAGATTGGCTTTACCGTCCGATGCGGTTGTCGCCAGTCTCAGCATGGCCATCACCGGGTAACCCTGAAACACCACAATACGGATGTCGGGCACACCCTGATGCGAATACTTTGCCAGTGAGGGAGCGGATTCCACCAGGTTCTCGACAATCGCAACGTCCGGAGTGCCTGCAAGAGAGTAGAGACCGGCCAGAATATTGGTCAGGTGACGCTCAAGGAATGAAGAATCGACACGGGAACCGGAAGCCTTGATGTAATCATCACCATCGCGCCCGGTAATCACCGTAATGCCTTTGCCGCCAGACCCCTTCGCCGGTTTTATCGCAAAGCCCTCAAGGTCTTCAGCCATCTCCCGGAAGTGGGATATTTCATGCTGTTGGCGGACAATCTGAAGCAGTTTGGGCGTTTTTACCCCGTATTCGGCAACCACCAGCTTGGTCTTCAGCTTGTTGTCCACCAGAGGGTACGACGAGCGCTCATTGTACCGGGAAATGTAGTCGACATTTCTCCGGTTCATATTGAGCATCCCGAGCCTCTTGAGAGATCGCGGTGAAATCCAGTCCATATCAGTCGTACGCCTTCATTGGCGTGAACCGTCGCAGCTCGCTGAGCTTGTAGCCGGTGTATTGGCCCATCAACAGGATCAGCCCGAGGATCACGAGGTGCAGCTCCGGGAAGTTGAAGGTCAGATGGCCAGCCAGAGGCGCGCTCATCAGCAGATAGGCGCAGATGGCCACGAACAGGCTGCCGGCACCCTGAACCATGACCTCGTGGGCGCCTTCTTCCTCCCAGAGGATGGACATGCGCTCAATCGTCCAGGCAATAATAACCATCGGGAAGAAAGTGACCGTCATGCCAGTGTTGAATCCCATCTGGTAACCGATAATGCTCAAGCCCGCGGTGATGAAAATAACCAGAATGATCAGGGCGGATATTCGAGACACCAGCAACAGGTTGAGACTGGACAGATAGCCGCGCATGAGCAGACCGATGGCGACAACCGACAGGAAAGCAATCAGCCCGGGCACCAGAGTTGTCTGGACGAAGGCCACGGCGATGAGCACGGGCATGAAAGTGCCAGAGGTACGAATGCCGATGACGATCCGCATGAAGGCCACCATGAGTGCACCGAGTGGCAGCAACAGCAGCATCCGGAACATGCTTTGTTCTTCAATGGGCAGTTCATAGAAGCTCAGGAAACCGAGGCCGTTGGAGGCGGATTCCATGGTCGCCAGTTGCAGGGCCGGAACAGTTTGCCGGAGCATGGAGAAGCTCACCTCGGAGTTTTCCCCGCCCACGACATCCAGCAAAGAAGCAGAGCCCTGGCGCCAGAGCAACAGATCGTCAGGTACGCCCTGTTCAGCGGTTTTCGGGTTGAAGGTGAGCCACTGTTTGCCATTGTAGATTTGCAGGTAGGGCATCAGCTGTTGCCGCCTGCGCGCATCCTCAAGCCTGAGGCCGTCGGCTATCCTGGCAGCGATACCGCTATGATTGAGCATATCGACCAGAAGGTCCAGGTAGTTCTCTTCCGAGACCAGCAGGGTGGTGTTCTGGGTGCGGGTGTCGGGCTGCATCAGCCGGATAAGCTCTCGGGTCATGCTTTCTGGAGTACTCGAACGGGCCCTGGCCTGGTCCAGTATTTCCTGAACGGCTGTGGCTTCGGGTTCCTCCCAAAAGGTCCTCGGTGTTTTCGGTTCCCGCACGGGAATTTCCGGTTGAGCGTTAGCGTCCGGAATAAACTGGGCTTTGAAGTACAGTGTCTGCGGTCCGGAGACTTCCCGCTTGCTCCATTCCGCCCGGCGGCTTCCCGAGCTGTCGATGATAGAAAAGCCGTAGCCAGGTGATGCAGCCTGCTCGGTAAGGATACGGAATCCCGGGGGTTGCTCGGGTATGTTGAGGCTGGCAAGCACTGATCCGTCGCCGGCGTCAAAATCGATTCGGGCCTCGACCATCCAGACAGGACGCTGCTCGCCTGTCAGCCAGGGTATGCCAAGCTCAATGTGTCTCCAGACAGCAAGCGAAATGCCCGCTGCGATGAGGAGAAAAACGGCAATATAAAACGGCAGGCGCGAGCGGGTGGTCACGATTCGTTCCCGTTGCTTTTGCGGATGGATTCAGGCAATTCGGTGGCGTACTCCTTGCCGACATCGACCAGCATTACGTCACGCAGAATATTGCGGCCGATCAGAACTTCGTAGGTCAGGTTTGTTCTGTCGGCAAGTGTGAACTCGGCTACCTGCCGATGGTCGCCAATAAAGAACTGGAGTTCGACAACAACACGGCGCTCAGCCTCGTCCGCGCTGGCCTGAATAACCCGGACACGACGGGAGATTTCTTTCTCCAGGGTCACGAACTTGTCGGCGCCGGGAACGGGTACATCAAACCGCACCCAGTTGCTGCCATCCCGCTCAAACCGGGTGATGTTGCGTGCGTCGATGGAGGAAGTTTCGGCGCCGCTGTCGATTCGAGCTTTGTAGATCAAGCCGGGGTCCGCGAGGTAGAAATTCTCTACCTCACCGACAATGACTTTCCCCTTGAGGCGATCAGCGCGGCCTTTTGAGTTGTCTGTTGCGGGGCACTGCTTCTGGACCTGAACGGGCGGACATTCGGGCTTTTCTACCTGGGTGGCGATCGCGTCCAGTATGGTTTGAGTCGATGAGCGGGTCTGGGCAACGGCTTGCTCGTGTCGAGTCGCTGCATTCTCTTCCATGGTAACGAGAGTCGCACGCTGGCTCTTGACGGATCCCTGAAGCTCATTGAGGTCTGTTTTGGGAACCATGAAATAACGGTCTGCCGAACATCCCGTCAGTGTGAGGATGCCTGCGAGTGCGATGAAGGAAGGTTTAGGCAGTCCAGCCCGAAAACATTTCAAACCCATGAATAACCCCTGAGCTGGCAGCCTGTCATACCCGAGTGGGAACGGTGATGACGGTCTGTGCATGTGAAACCGGATAAAAACGGAATGGAAGTATACAACATCCAACCTGTGTGGTTGATTTACAGATGGTTAAGGGGCAGTAGTGTTTACCGTGACAGGAAATGTCCTTCACCGAGCACGGTTTCAGCACGCAGGTATTCCTGAATCACGGGGGAGCAATTGAGGTAGAAAAGCAGCAGTTCGCGCTGCACATCCTGATCCTGAATTCGGGCGGCAAAACTGATCAGTTCCCGGATGTTCTCGTCGCTTTCGGCACTGCTGGAAGGCATCCCGAAACTCTTTCCGTACCGGGTTTTAAGCAGGCTGGTGAGGCGCTCGAGGTGAAACTCGCCAGTGTGGGTAATGTGCGGCAGGATTCTGAATGCTTCCTTGTTCCGGGATGCGCCTGTACCGAACAATCCGGATTGGCTGTCCTGACTGGAGCCGTCATCGTGGAGAAACTCCGCCCCCAGCTTTCGCCACAATTCTTTCAGCATGATCTGTTATCCATTTCTGATCCCGTCCGTGCCCGTCATACGGTTACCAAAGGGTAATAACCACTTGGCGGGTGAACATTTTACCCTTTTAGACGATATTACGTTGGGCGTCCAGAGCTAGATGCCCGGGCTTCGAATTATTGCCAAACAGTCGTGGTCCTTACCGGCAGCACCAGTCAACTTGACGGTGCGCCGGGCAAAAGGTTCCCTGCGTGGGTTAGACTGTGTTCAAGCAGAATCGTACCGATCATTCATCTGAAGAGAGTTTTAATGGGAGTATTGCCAGGTGCCTGAAGCCATCATGGAACAGATGTTGTCCCGTCCTGATCTGATGGCGGCGCTGATGGTTGTTTTGATTCTTCTGATCGTTCTGAAAGGGCTTTGGGGCAGGAATGGTCGACTTGAGCAGGACGTCGAACATTGGAGGCAGCATGCCGCAAGCCTTGAGAACCGACTGGCCGGGCTTGAGTCGGAGCTGGAGAGCCGGAAAGAGCGCTTTGCGCAGGTGGAAAGCGAACGTCAGACCCTGAGGGCAAAGGCGGAAGAGCTGTCCGAAGCGCTGGGTGAGGCCCGCATGTCGCTCCGGGAGCAGGAAGTGACAATTGATAAGGAGCGCCGTTCAGCCAGTGAGAAGCTGGAGCTGCTTGAGCGTAACCGTGACGCCCTGAAGCAGGAGTTTGAAAACCTTGCCAACAAGATTTTCGAGCAGAAGAGCGAGCGTTTCAGCCAACAGACACGAACCAGCCTGGATACCCTGCTTAATCCGTTCAGGGATCAGCTGCAGGACTTTCGAAAGCGCGTCGAGGACGTGTATACCAATGAAACCCGGGACCGTCAGGCCCTGCGCAGTGAGATCAAATCACTACAGGACCTGAACCGACAGATCACTGAAGAAGCCGCCAATCTGACCCGCGCACTGAAGGGTGACAAGAAAATCCAGGGCAACTGGGGTGAGCTGATTCTCGAGCGTGTACTGGAAAAGTCCGGCCTTCGTAAGGGCGTTGAATACGACACCCAGGGCAGTTATCGGGACAGCGATAATCAGCTGTATCGGCCGGATGTCATCGTGCATCTGCCAGACAACCGTAACCTGATCATTGATTCCAAGGTGTCGTTGGTGGCTTATCAGCAGTGGGTCACGGAAGACGAGGATTCCGTGGTCAGGGAAGAGGCTTTGAAACAGCATGTTGAGGCCGTTCGAAATCACATCCGTACGTTGAGTGAAAAGGACTATAGCCAACTGCATGGCCTTCATTCGCCGGATTTCGTGCTTTTGTTCATGCCAATCGAGCCTGCCTTTGTGGCGGCGTTTCAACAGGACGAGAACCTTTTCGCAGAAGCCTTTGAGCGAAAGATTATTGTGGTAACTCCAACAACCTTGTTGGCAACATTGAGAACAATCGAAAACATCTGGCGTTATGAGCGTCAGAGCCAGAATGCCCGACGAATCGCCGAGCGGGCAGGCGCGGTTTATGACAAACTCAGGGTGTTCGTGGAAGCGATGGAACGCCTCGGCACCCAGTTGCATACCGCCCAGGGAACCTACGACTCGGCCATGAACACCCTGACCCGCGGGCGGGGTAACCTGATCTCGCAGGCCAATCGCTTTGTTGAGCTGGGTGTTCGGGTCAAGAAAGAATTGCCCAAGGGGATCATGGATCAGGCGGAAGTGGACGGTTCCGACGAATTCCTTCATTCCGGGGACGACGACCGGCCTGATTCTGAGGAGCAGGCGATTGGTGCAGATAACGAGCAGGAGTAGATGCCATGGCAGTATTATTTGGAACAGGTCGCTGTTTTGTCCTCGGGGCCGCCCTGGCTTCCGTGCTCCTGGCGGGGCCGGCGCTGGCGCTGGCGCCCGAACATGAAACCCGCAGGTTGATGCTGGCTACGGAAGAGGCCGTTGTCGCAGAGAACTGGGGTGAGGCTGCGGAATACCTCAACCGGTTGCAGCAACTGGAGGGGGAAAAGCCGGAAGACTACTATTTTTATCGGGGCCGGGTGATGCTCCAGTCCTCCCATTTGAACGAGGCCCAGTCGGCCCTTGAGACCTATGTAAGCCAGGCGGGTGCGAAGGGAGCCCACTATCAGGAATCCCTTCAGCTGATCACCTCTATCGAGAAGACCAGGCGACAGAACGCTGTCGCACCCCAGGCTGCTGGCGAAAGCGAGCCGGTTGCGGTTATTGAACCAGCGGGTGAGGGCCGCGTTGAGTCACTGCGCAAGCTCTATCTGGCGGATTCAGACCGTGAAGCCTTGACCCTTCATATCAACAGCCTTCTTGAACTCGCAGGCTGGCGCCGTGATCAGGCAGTGGTGCGGCTGGACCGGCCGGCAGATGTGGAATATCGCCTGGGAACCCAGGGAGACGAGATTCAGGTGCAGGAAATCAGGCGAGCCGAAGATGGCCGTATACTGAGGAGCACCGAGCCGATGTCGGTGTTTGGCATTAACCCCCAGGTTGAGTGGCGTTGTGAAGCCGCTGTTTCGACCTGCTGGGTTTACGATCCAAGGGATGGCTCCCGCCTGCTTCAACTGGCCGCGAACCGTGAGCGAGTTCAGGAGATTGCTGAGACGCTGGGGCAGTTGATCCGGACACTTCAGCTACCGTCCGGATCCTGATTCAATCAGGGAGGTTGCCTCGTTCGCCCTCCCGGTATGCGCCGGGCGTCACCCCTGTCCACTTCTTGAAAGCCCTGTGGAAGGTTGAGGGCTCGGTGAAGCCAACCTTGGCCGCGATGTCGTTGATGGGCAGGTCCTGCCGGCTCAAGTAGTAAATCGCCATATCCCGCCGTAGCAGGTCCTTGATTTCCTGAAACGAGGTATTTTCCTGCTTCAGCCGGCGACGCAGCGTTTGCGGGCTGGTATGTAGCTCTGCGGCAATCCATTCGAAATCCGGTAACGGCTTTGAGAAATCTCTCCCGATCAGCGCACGAATCCGCCCCGTAAAGGTGTTGCTCTCGTCAGGCCGGGACAGCAGGTCTGCGGGCGACGTCTTCAGGAATTGCCGCATCTCCGGCCTGTCGCGGATAACTGGCGCAGACAGGAAGCGTTTGTCGAAGGTGAGGGCAATCCTGTCGGATTCGAACGCCAGGGGGCAGTGGAAAATGTGCCGGTATTCGTCGCCGTGGGTCGGCCGGGGGTAATCGAACTCCGCCTTTTCCAGTTCTATCGGTTGCCCGATGAGCCAGCTTCCCAAGCGATGCCAGATTACGAGGATGCTTTCCCTCAAGAAGAAACTGGGATCGTTTATTTCGCCTTCCATCCGGGCCACCAGTCGGGCATTGTCCTCGCCGATTTCGAGCTCCATCGATACCATGGGCTCGAAGAGCCGGGAAAACTGGAAGGCTTGCCGGTACACCGATTCCAGGTTGGGGCAGTCAATCACCAGCGCACACATGGTTGCGAAGGTGCCTGTCCGGGCCCGCCGGGGCCCAAGCCCCATAAACTCGTCCCCCATCCGGTTCCAGAGTACCTGCATAAGATGGCTGAACTGGTCGCTGCTGACCCGGGCCATCTCGATACGTAGGAGATCGGGCGAGATTCCTGCCTCCCGGAGCATTTCCCGGGTATCAAAACCAAGTCTTTCAGCACCCCCCAGGGCAGCCTGAACAAAGTGCTTCGAAACCGTCAGATCGGACATCACGCTCGCCATTCCATAAAAACGAAACCCATCATAAAACCCCGGCAGAACAATGCAACCGAAGCCGTCCGGACAGGCTGGTAGAAACGGCCAATCGGAATGACGGAACCGGCAGTTGGCCCCGTTGGCAAAACCGGGCAGCATGAAGGAAACGAATGCTATTCGGACAACTCTCACAATAAAAAGGAGATCATCATGGCGGGTCCTCTGACTTCGCTGAAAGTTCTGGACTTCAGTACCTTGCTGCCCGGTCCCTACGCCACCATGCTGCTGGCCGATATGGGGGCAGATGTATTACGTGTGGAAGCGCCGGACCGGGTGGATCTGACACGGGTGATGCCGCCCCATGATGCGGGAGTGAGCACGGCTCATGGTTTTCTGAATCGAGGCAAGAAGTCGCTCGGTCTCAACCTCAAAGAGCCGGGGAGCCGGGAAAAAGTCCTGGAGCTGGTCAAAGACCACGACATTGTTATCGAGCAGTTTCGCCCGGGAGTGATGGACCGGCTCGGCATTGGCTACCAGACCCTCAAAGCAGTAAATCCTCGTCTCATCTATTGCTCCATTACCGGTTACGGCCAGACCGGCCCCTACAAGGACCGCGCGGGCCATGACATCAATTATCTCTCCCTCGCGGGCGTCAGCAGCCACTGCGGCCGAGCCGACAGCGGCCCGCCACCCATGGGTATACAGATTGCAGATGTAGCTGGTGGTTCTCACCATGCCGTGATGGGCATCCTGGCTGCGGTAATTCACCGGCAACGAACCGGAGAAGGGCAGTTTGTTGATATCAGCATGACCGATGCCGCGTTCGCGCTGAACGCCATGGCCGGGGCGGCCTGCCTCGCCGGAGGCCAGGAACAGAAGCCGGAACGCGCGTTGCTGAACGGCGGCTCCTTTTACGACTACTACCAGACGCGCGACGGTCGCTGGCTTTCAGTTGGCAGTCTCGAGCCGCAGTTCGCTTCCCGCTTGTTCCACACCCTCGGGATCTCTGAGGTAACCAGCCTCGCCATGAGCCAGAATCCTGAGCATCAGCAACACCTTAAAGCGGTTCTGAAAGAAAAGATTGCAGAGAAACCCCTGGCGGAGTGGCAGGAGATTTTTGCCGACGAGGATGCCTGCGTGGAGCCGGTTCTGACCATTTCGGAGGCCGCCGAGCACCCACAGCTGAAGGCCAGGGACATGGTGATTGGTGTTGATAGAGGGGATGGCACTCAACAACCGCAGATCGGATTCCCGATCAAGTTCGAGAAAACGCCATCGGAAACGTCCCGGATCGGGAAAATGCTCGGAGCTGATAACGAAGATTACCTGTGAGTGTTGTTTGGGCGGCAAGTATTGGCCTAACGCCAAACAATATCAGGTCTTGATGGATTGCAGGCGCAACGCTGGTCACATCAAAGTACCTAATTTACATTTCTGACAAAGCAGTAAAGATAGGCTCTGGAGTTTTCGGCCAACTCGATCGGGAGAGCTACTCCAGAAATCGTAGCACAAAAATGGAAGTTTCAGCTTTGTATTGCGGGAGGCGAGAACTGAATCCTGGCTTCGGCTTCAAAACTTATTCACTTAGCAATGTTGTGCTAAATCCATCGCCGGCTTAATTCAAAACCCCAGACGCAACAAACCCCGGAATAACCGGGGTTTGTTGCGTCTGGGGCCTCCATGTGGAGGCCTTTTTCGTTGCGAGTGACTAGGGTGCTGTACACAGGTCAGGCAGGTCTGCCAGCGCGACACCAAACGTCACATATGTCTCGCAGAGCATGCCACCGAATACTGCAAGGTTGTCGGCGGAAGTAGGTGTCCCATGATTGCCCTCTTGATAAGTTGTAATCATGTCTAAACCGATTGTGAGAGGTTTTGTTCCCGCCAGAGGCGCGTTGAAGCTGTTTACGGTTACAGGTACAGGAAGCCCGGTCTGCTCTGGAGTAAATGTACCTGACAGCGCAGGAATACCCCACCGCTGGTCATCAGCTGCGTTTGGTATAACCGTGTCTCCAGCCACCTCTGATAGAAGAACGTCTGTCGAAGCGCCGAGTGTATCAACAAAGTTGATTGGGTCTGCTGAGTCAATTGCCGCCTGGAGAACATTGAGGTATGCCTCAAGCGAGGCATCGCCCTGTGTCAGGCCCGCTGCCTGCTGAAGTCCAAGCAAGATGCGCGGTGCAAAAGCAGGTGAGTTTTCAAGCAAGCGAACAATCCCTCCACCTGGTGTCAGCATGCTGGCAGAAGCAATGTCATTGAAAGTGGCCGGAATATCAGAACTTCCGTCAGCAGCAGTGAAAATCGTCGAACCTATTTGATTTTCGTTGACTGATGCTACGAAGGGCATGCCTGTGATGGTTCCAAGAGAATGGCCGGCAAAATACACGGTATCAGCCGCAGTTACATTGATGCCTGTGCCGCTACCGCCGACGCTCACCGGACGGGGTAACGTAATGCCAGGCTTGCCGGCGAGAGGATTACCAAACAAGGTTGCCCGGAGGTTCATTTGATCAACGACACTTTGACGGTTGTTGTCCCGCGCTGTTAAGAAGTTTTGCAGGTTAATGTAAAAGCTGCCCGATCCCTCAGTCCCTTCTGGTGCAGCTGGGTCAAATACCATTGGTGCTGGAGTCCCACTTGCATCTGAGTATAGATTGAAGTGTCGTTCGTTAGTGGCAGGTGCAAGCCCAGGAATTGTGCTGCCCGCGTTTGCAACTGTATTTACAAGGGACTGCGCTGTGAGAGTGCTTTCCTGTGTTGCAGTTCCCCCAGCCAAGGCATCCGCAAGATCAGAGACGTTACCCGCAACCACCAGAGGTGCCAAAGCATCGGCTTCGGCTTCAGACGCGCCGCCCCCGATCAGAAGTGCAGTAGCCAAAGGAAGTTGTTCATTTGCGGAGAAAGGTGCCACACCATGTAATGGCTGATCAATGGCTACAACAACGAAACCTTGCGCTGCTAAGCCTGTGCCGAAAGTAAGTGCTGCACTGCGGTCAGTGGTAATGCCATGCTGATACATGACTACACCTCTGATATCCCCGCTGTTAGGGTACAGAGCCAGGAGAGGAACTTCTTGAGTACTCAACTCCTTAGGGAAGGGAAATATGTAGTTGACTGCAGTAGACACCGTCGGATCTGCTTGCGGCAATGATACACCAAGCGCGGAAAAGGTTGTGTTGAGCGCTTCGGCCAAATCGCTGTCTGCAGTCCAGTTGGTTGAGCCAAAGCCGGCAATGCCTGCCGCGCTATCTCCAAGATAGTACGGCAGTGAGACGGTTCCTTGCGCGGCAAGTACATTCTCGGAACCGGGAATCGCGCCTGCTACTGCGGATACGAGGCCTACCGGAGAGATGGTAGAGCTATCGATAGAGATAGTGTCGGTGAAACCACCTGATCCGTCTGCTACATTGCGATTAACGCCAGGAACAGGCGTCGGCAATTGGCCGGCAAAATTGGATGCCAGAGCTACGCCTACGCAATTGACAGCAGGCTCACCAAGCTCAACAAGGCCAGTGGCATTCGCTTCACCGACCTCGCAAGGTCCTCCTGGTGCAAAAAGAGCATTAAGAGGGGAGTCTGGGTTGGCTGGAAGAGATGTAGGGAATGCATTGAATGCTGTATCTACTGCAGTCTTCACTTCTGAGTATGACGAGGCACCGGCTTCAACTGCTTGGGAGGCGGCACTTACTTTGACGAATGTTTCGATCTGATCAGAGAACCAAGAAGCAGGCTCTGCAATATATTGAAGCACCTTCTCGTCATTTGAGGTGGTGAAGCTGTAGCTAATAGCTATGTCGTCTTCGGTAACCGGGGCTCCAATAAACTCGAAGAAGCCCGCGGCGGTCGCTTCCCAAAGGTTGTTGATCAGTGCTTTCACGGGGGCCAGGGCTGGATTGCCAAGCGGCTGTGCCTCGTCGGTCAGGCTCTGATAACTGGGGGAAGCAACGATGGCATCGCCGTTGATATCTGTAACGCCCTTAGTCACAACCGCTACGTAGCGTTTGCGCGGATTTAAAGGCTCGAGAGGCAGGATTCTGATAGCGGACGTGCCGCTTAGTGTCTCGACGTCCGCTCTTGCGCTGGCAAGTCCGATAGGCGTAGGCGGTTCTTGATTGCTAAGTCCCTGAACAGGATCTCCGCTGGCGTATTCAAGTTCGATAAGAAAAACCGTCTGACCGTATACAACAGATTCTTGGTTTATCTGGCCATTAAACTGAATGACTGCAGGCGCGACAGTTGAAGCACCGCTCAGCTCATTCAGTGCAGTAGTCACTGGTGGTGAGGTGTCACCGACACCGAAAGTGCCATCACCCTGCTCTGAGTCAAAAATCAGATCATTCGGAATAGGTAGTTCGCTGGTGATTGGGTTAAAAATCGGCCAAGTTTTTCCAGTAAAGTCCGGGTTTGTGATCTGATAATCCGGATTAGCATTCGCCCCCGTCTCGCCACTATCAAAGCAGCCTGTAAGTCCAACGGAAGACGCCACGGCAAGACTTATTAGAGTTTTCTTGAACATGGGTGGAACCTTTTCCTGTTGTTGTGTCGTTATGTTCGGCAGCTGACGGGGCCGGTCTGATCCGGTAAGCCCGTTGTCAGTGGCCTGTTCTGCTTAAACTGTTGTCTGAAATTGTAGCCAGCGCTGTAAGCCAATTTCTGTATCTCTGACTATAGCGACAGTATGGCAAGTGTTGATCAGCCAAAAGTGTGATTCTTCTGGATTGAATCCTCCCCGCACAGTTGGAGTTCGGCCTTTGAGAAAAATAGTTGCCGGATAACGGTTTGTCGAGGTCCGGCAACAGGGAAATTGAGGCGCAGTCGAGGTTTACTCGAAGCGCGAGAAATCCGGTGCGCGTTTTTCCATGAAGGCCTGGAAGGCTTCGGCGGCTTCCGGGGATTTCAGACGCTCTGCAAACAGCTGTCCCTCCTCCAGCACGGTATCCCGGAGTGCTTCAATGGTTGGCTTGTTTAGAAGCGCTTTGGTGGCTCGAATCGCCGCCGGGGCTTTTTCAGTGAGCCGCTGGCAGGCTTCAAAGGCATTGGCTTCGGTCTGCTCAGGTTCGCAAACCCGGTTGATCAGGCCAAGCCGAAGAGCTTCCTCCGCGGAGAAGGCACCACCAAGCATCAGCAGCTCCGCGGAGCGCACCCGCCCAATCCAGGAGGGAAGTAGCAGGCTGGAGCCACCTTCAGGGCACAGGCCGAGGCTGGCAAAGGGCATCTGGAATGCCGTGTTGTTGCCGGCGAATACCAGATCGCAGTGTAGCAACATGGTGGTTCCAATGCCGACTGCCGCGCCATTGACCGACGCCACCACAGGTTTGGTTGCACTGGCCAGTAACAAAAGAAAGCGACCTACGGGCGTTTGTTCGAAATCACCGGGCAAGCCGGCGGCAAACTCGCCCAGGTCGTTGCCTGCGGTGAAACACTCGCTGCTGCCGGTAAAGAGTACGCACCGGATTTTGGTATCATCCCTGGCTTGTTCCAGAGCATCGCCCATGGCGGTGTACATGGCGTGGGTGAGGGCGTTCTTGCGCTCTGGCCGGTTCAGTCGAACGATGAGAATCCGGGCTTTGATTTCGGTGAGGACAAGGTCAGTCACGGTGCCTCCTGCGGTGTTATTCTAGTTTGGTTAGGATGATACCTTTTTCTGGTGGCGTTGTTCACGGGTTTTAATCCTTGCTTCGCCATCTGTCGAATCACTCGCCAAACCGATTTTCTGGTAAACTCTCGCCTCCCGATTTTTGATGACACGACATAACGATATCAAGCTGATGAGGCGCCTATGACCACCGTAATCCGCCAGGACGATCTGATTGAAAGCGTAGCGGACGCGCTGCAGTTCATTTCCTACTACCATCCGAAAGATTTCATTGATGGTGTGTATGAGGCTTACCAAAAGGAAGAGTCCCAGGCGGCGAAGGACGCCATGGCCCAGATCCTGATCAACTCGCGCATGTGTGCGGAAGGTCATCGGCCCTTGTGTCAGGACACTGGCATTGTGACGGTATTCGTCAACATCGGTATGAACGTCCAGTGGGACTGCGAGAT
>NZ_DDOI01000097.1:0-2251 GCF_002341575.1 Marinobacter sp. UBA2498
TGGCCAATAAAATTGACCCACCTTTCATAGTCTAGCCTGTCGTTTTCTGCTTCAGCCGATAGCTTTCTCCTCCCAGCATAAAGATGTGTGAATGGTGGATGACCCGATCAATGATCGGCACCGCCACGTTGTCGTCGTGGAAGAACTCGCCCCAACTGGTGAAGTCCTTGTTGGTGGTGAGGATGATGGACCGGTATTCGTACAGGCTGTTGATCAGCTGGAACAGGTTGTACCGGGCCTGCCGCGTCATGGGCAGGTAACCCAGTTCATCGATGACCAGCAGGTCGTACTTGGCCAGTTGGCTGACCCGCTTTTTCAGCTCACCCTTCATCTCGGCCAGCTCTAGTTCTTCCACCAGATCGAGAGCGTTGCGGAACAGCACCCGGTAGCCGGCCTCCACAGCTTTGTGGCCAATGCCGATGGCCAGGTGGGTCTTGCCTACACCGGGCGGACCGATGAACACCAGGTTGTTTCGCTCGTCGATGAACTGGAAGTCCAGCAAGGCATTGACCTGGCGTTTGGTAATGGTGGTCTGGTGCCGGTAGTCGAAGCCCTCCAGGCGCTTCTCCGCTGGGAACGCAGCCATTTTCCGGTTCCGGCGGATGCGTTTGTCCTGGCGCTGGGTCAGTTCGTGCTCGGCAAGCCGGTCCGCGAAGCTGAGATAGGACATCTCGTTGGCTTCAGCCTCGGCCAGCAGGTTGGTCAGTTCGTCGGCGGCCGCGCTCAGGCGCAGGCTGCGGTAACGGGCCACGGTCTGTTCAAGCTGGCTCATGGGTCACCCCCTGGCCACTGGAGCGGCCAATATGGCGGTAAGCGCTCAGATCCAGTGTTTCTTTTGGTTCCGATAGCGGTTCCGGCTGTCGCTCCCGGAGAACGGCGGCCTGGGCTGCTTCCAGATAACTTTGCAGCCGTGTCGCGGTCATGCCGGGACGCTCTGCCAGCGTCGTAATTAATGCCGGATCCACGGGCGCATGGCGCTTGAGCAGGTCACGGGCAGCCACCAGCTGGTCCTTGTAGATCTTGGGCTCGGAACGCTTGAGCTGTTGGCACAACCGTGGCCCGATGTCACTGCCGATCAGGTCGTTGATCTTACCCTCAAGGGTGGCCACCCGCTGGGCATGATCCCGGTAGTGGTGGGTGTTCTTGATTACCTTGCCTTTATCGGCACACAGAGCATGGCTGGCAATGACTTCCCCTGTGTTCAGGTCGCTGATGTGGAGTTGGCCGCCGGACTCCAGAACGCCCACCCGGGCCTGCTGCCAGGCCATGGGCACAGAGTACTTGTTGGCCTTCCAGGCGATCAGGCCGGTCTTGTCGGCTCGACGTGTCTCGTGGGCCACAGATTGCACGCAAGCTGGTGACAGGTAAGCCTCCAGGTGTTCTCGCTCATCCCGTTCGAAGCGTTCCCGGGGTGGTTCTCCGGTGGTGCCGTGGATGCGGACATTGGCTACGCTCTCAAGCCAGTCCTGCACGTGCTGGCGCACGTGCTCCTGGTCCCGGAAGACTTCACCGTAGAGGCAATCCTGCTTGACGTACTTCACGCCAGCTTCCACCTTGCCCTTGCTCTCCGGGTCATAGCCTTCGCAGGCATGGATCCGGAACCCGGCCGTGGTGGCATACTCATGGAACCGTTGGTTTAGCGTCAGTTCCCGGTACTGCTCGTTGATCACCACCAGCTTGGTCTGATCGTAGACGCACTCCTCTGGCAGGCCACCGAAGTAACGCAGGGCTTCGTCATGGAGCTGGATAAACGTCTGGGTATCCAGCGGGCGGAAGGCCAGACCCACGTACATCAGCCGTGAGAAGGACAGCACGAACACCACGAAGTGGAGAATCCGCTCTTCGCCACCGATCAGCACGCCGCGCAACTCACCCGGATCCACCTGACACTGAACACCCGGCACATCGTCCAGAATGGGTTCGTAGTAGCGCATCTGGGCCGAGGCCACTTCCTCCTTAAGCACCCGCACATAGCGTCGGATGGTGCGATCCGAGGCCGACAACTCGCCAACCCTCTCTTGCAGCTTGCGGGCAATCTTGACGGCGCTGAGCTTGGGAAACTGCTGGAGCAAATGCACCAGATAATCCCGGTGATCATCGAGTCGCTTGCTCCGCGAGGGGTCTGCAAACCGTTCTGAAATCGCATCCACCTCCATCCGCAGGTACTTGCGAACGGTATTGCGGGACAACCCCAGTTCCTGACTGATGGCGCGGATCGACAGCCCTTTGCCGTTATCGTGCAGTGCCTTGA
>NZ_DDOI01000097.1:2427-2964 GCF_002341575.1 Marinobacter sp. UBA2498
CATTTTAATTGGCCACTAACAATGGGCGCATAGCCGTCGTGCCCCTTGTAGGTGTAACTGACGCCTTCCTTGCTCGTCTGGCTGTTATCCATAGGGAAAACGTCCATGTCTAAGGCCACATGCCCCATTTTCAGGGGAGAAACCGGCGCTTCGACGGACGTCAAAAACTCACAGCTGGCATCCTCCAATAAGGGCGTGAGTGCCTTGGCATCTTCATCAAATCGCTGCCGTAATCGGGCCGAGGAGGGCGATTGTTTGATCCCCATGGCGGATTTAAAAAAGGGATCTGTACGCGCTGACTCCACGGCCTCGAAATCACTCTTGCCGAGCGTGATCAAGCCCAGATAGGTTCGGATCAGGTCGATGTTCGGAATACCGTGACGCTTGACCACGGTGCGGGTGGTTTGGGGCAGCGACGTGTGCCGATTCAGGCAGTGGCCCACCAGAGCCAGCCCGCCGTGGGGAGTGTAGACTTCGGTCTTTGATTGCTGGAGGGTGAAGGTACGCATGGGCCGATGCACTGACTGGGTGAATGGA
>NZ_DDOI01000097.1:3173-3730 GCF_002341575.1 Marinobacter sp. UBA2498
CGGCTTGGCGCCACCCATATGCTTAGCGGCTATGATCATTTGCTGTTTCTGTTCGGTGTTATGTTCTTTTTGACGCGCTTTAGCGAGATCATCAAGTTCATCACCGCCTTCACCATCGGTCATTCCATTACCCTGGTGTTCGCCACACTGTTCGGAATTACCGCCAATTACTACCTGATTGATGCGGTGATTGCGCTGACCGTCTGTTACAAAGCCTTCGACAACCTCGGCGGCTTTCAGAAACACTTGCAAATGAAATCCCCGAACCTGACCTGGATGGTGTTTGCCTTTGGTTTGATCCACGGGTTTGGCCTGTCCACTCGGCTTCAGCAGTTGCCGCTGGGCGACGATGGTCTGGTGTTCAAAATATTATCGTTCAATGTCGGCGTCGAAGTGGGACAGATTGTGGCTTTGAGCATCATGCTGGCCGTGCTTATGGTGTGGCGAAAAACCGCATCGTTTGAGCGCTTCAGCAAAGCTTCCAACGTGGGGCTGATGCTTGCCGGTGGTCTGTTGCTGCTGATGCAGTTACATGGGTTTCAGCACACGCAGTACCC
>NZ_DDOI01000097.1:3869-9498 GCF_002341575.1 Marinobacter sp. UBA2498
CACGCAGTACCCGGATGATTTTCCGCTCAACCGGGATGATCACCAACATACCCACGAAGACATGGCGGATAAAAAAGCACCGCTATCGAGCTACCCAAGACGCCTCGAATTACGAGGGCCATCCGCCGACACAGAGGGCGAAGAGCCGGCTGAACAAGCCAGTGAACCTGAAGTCCATCGCCACGAGGACGGTGAACCCCACTCCCATTAATCATATTAAACTTCGAGGAACCCTTATGAAGCTCTTTACTGCCATTTTCACACTTGTTTTATTGGTCGGATCTCAACAGGTGCTTGCACACAGTGACCATGCCCATAAGTCGATTTCAGAAAAATCGGCGCTTGAGCGTGGCAGAGCGGCAACTATGCAACTAACCGAAAAAGACGCAGGCTTAGGCTTCGGAAAGCTTCCCGAAAGCTGGGAGGTAGTTCCTGAAGACGCCGTAAAAATCCATAAGAAAGGCAGCGGTTATTTCATCGTATCGGTCACCAATCGGGCTGAAGCTCAAACACTTTACGTGCTCCTATCGAGTGACGGGGGAGTTTACGATGTAAATTTTACGGGTGAATTCGACGGTTTGGAGTAGAGCATACATGACATGGCATTGGATCATAACCAAATATCTGATTACCGCCGCCGTCGTGGTAGTGGTTTCCGAGGTCGCCAAACGCAGCGACAAGCTGGGCGCTTTGGTTGCGGCATTACCGTTGGTGACGATTCTGGCGCTGATTTGGTTGCACGTAGAAACGCACTCGACAGAAAAAGTGGCGAATCACGCTTGGTATACGTTCTGGTACGTGGTGCCGACACTTCCGATGTTTTTAATATTTCCGACGTTGCTGCCCCGAATCGGCTTTTGGCCTACGCTGTTAGCCAGTGCTTTGGTGACCGCAGCCTGTTTTTGGCTATTTTCGTTACTGGTTGGGCAGCTTGGCATTGAATTGAAGCCGTAGGGAGTGTTACCAGCGTTTTTGTCGAACGAACATCCGCAAAACGGGGCGAGTGTAACGCTGGCCTCGTTCGCGGTTCCCGTAGTGTGGGCACAATTCAGAGCGGTGCAAGACACTTTTGAGTTATTCCCTTGAGTACAATCGAAAAGAGCTGTCCTAATTGACAGAGCCGCTGTAGCGTCAATTCGACAATTACGTCCAGTTTGGCCTCTTGCAACGTGTCTAAATAGACTCCATCTGTACGCATTTTGGCGTCGAGCTGAAGAAAATTCACCCTAACATAAGATAATCTATTATTATCCTGTGTCATATCTAAGCTATACAAAGTCTAAAGCACGAGCTAAAATCGTATGTATATACATAGTACGTAATACAGTACGAAATAAGCAGGAGGGAATTCCATGGCACGTGGCGGTATCAACAAAGCACTGGTGACCAGGGCCCATCAGGCCGTTCTAGCCAGGGGGGAAAACCCCTCCATTGACGCGATACGTATAGAGCTCGGTAATACCGGCTCCAAATCAACGATTCATCGCTATCTCAAAGAGCTGGAGGAGGAGGCGTCCACCAGACTCGACGATGAGGCCCTATTGAGCCAGCCCATTAAGGACCTCATTGCGCGCCTGGCATCGCGCCTTCAGGAAGAGGCCCACGGCATCGTCGAAGAGAGTAAAAGCCGCTATGAACACCAGATCAAAGAGCTCTCTGACCGCTGCACCGCGCTCACTCAAGAGGCTGGCCAGCTGGGCGATCAGCAGAAAGTGTTGGAATCGCGCCTTGATGAGACGAGTGCGCAACTGGCTGCCAAATCCGCAGCCTGCGATGCCTTAGATAAACAACTCAACGAGGCGGGTCAGCGCGAGGCCAGCACGACGGCGCTGCTCAAGGAAAAGCAGGCTCATATCGAATCCCTTGAGGAAAAGCACCGTCACAGCCGGGAGGCACTGGAGCATTATCGTGAATCGGTGAAAGAGCAGAGGGATCAGGATCAGCGCCGGCATGAGCAACAAATTCAGCAGCTTCAGGCCGAGATTCGCACGTTAAACCAGACAATCTCCGTCAAGCAGGGCGACCTGACCCAGCTCAACAAGGATAACGCGCGCCTGGTGAGCGAGTTGGGCGCTGCGCGCAAAGCAACACAGGACCTCGAATCGAAGCTTAATCGGACTGACGCGAAGCTTGAAGATGCCAATAAGCAATTGCAAACCCAGACGACGGATCTGCAGCAGTACGCCGACAGCGCTCAGCGCCAGGCCTCGCAAATTGATGAGCTGACGCAACGCCTTGAATCGGCGCAAAGCAAGGTGCAAGATTTTACCGTCAGCCAGGCCAAACTGGAGACTGAGCTATCGGTTAAGAACGATATGATTGAGCGCCTAATGGCTGAAAACCGGCGCCAATATGACGCACCGGCTACGTAAGCGGGAGGTGATCCAGAATTACTTATTGGCTGTCCCAGATTTTCCTTTGAAAACAATGAGATGCAGAGTTAGTGGCTGAATTTTACAGTTTTACCGACCGGCCTCAAACTGGAGGCGGAGCTATCGGTTAAGAACGAGATGATTGGGCGTCTAATGGCTGAAAAGCGGCGTCAACACGACAAACCAGCCACTTAAGGAACGGGGCTACAGAGCCTTACAAGGTTTTCAGTATTTCCACTTGCAATCAACGATATACAGAACATTCGGCTAAATTTAGCACTATTACCGGCCGCACCTCGTGAAGAGCGTAGGGGAAGGTATCAATGAAAGATCAAGGGTTTCTGAATAGCGAAAATATTTTTGTTATCAATAGCTTATCTCAACTTTGGCGGATATTTCCAGAATCCCGTCCGACCCTCAGGGTGGCCGGAACTTCAAGAGAGATTATGGAGTTCCGGAGGACAAGGCTCAGAGTAACTTTACCGACCCCCAAAGCCGGATCATGAAAACGAATGATGGGTTCCAGCAATGCTATAACGGCCAACTGGCCGTGGATGGCGAGTTCCAGATCATCGTGGGCAACCGCCAGGGTAACAACCCCAGTGATAACGGCTGTCTGGTGCCGCTGCTGGGCGAGGTAAAAGAAACTCTGGGAAGTTACCCGGGCCAATGTCTGGCTGATGCGGGTTATCGCAAAGAGGAAGACTTGCAGGCATTGGAGACAAAAGGCATAGATGGCTACGTCTCGCTGCGCCGGGAAGGCAAAAAAACCGGAGATATAAACGCGAGCCGGTACCCGGCGACGGCCCGCATGGAGGAGAAGCTTACCACGGCGGAGGGGCGAGCAGTCTACGCTCAGCGCAAGCACATGGTTGAGGCGGTGAATGGCTGGATCAAGAATGTCCTGGGCTTCCGGCAGTTCGGCTTGCGGGGCCTTCAGGCGGTGCAGGGTGAATGGGATCTTGTCTGTCTGTCGCTCAATCTCAGGCGCATGAGTTCACTGATGAGGCTGGCATAAGTCGCTGAGGCAGCCTTTGGCTCACGGTAGGTACAGCTGGGGCCCTGCGATGCCCCTTTTAACCGGTTAACTGGCTGGATCGAAAGCGATGATGGAGCCGATCCGATATCGCGAACACTCCTTCCGGCCAGACAATGATCCGGTCTGGCGGAAACGAGGGCTCAAAACGTTTCTGCCGCGCAGACTCCTAGATGCCAGACTAGTAGAGCTGCAAGCGGAAAAGGCCGGGCTAGCCAGCGACCTGATTCCTCTGCTTGGGCGTCGTCCGACGGGGGCCAGTTTGCAACTGATGGCGCCATCTGAAACGCTTCTGTTCGCCGATGGACAGTTGGAACCAGATCATCCGCTGATTCGTGCAGCCGAGGCGAGGGAAGCCGAGGCGCGCGCGGCTGGATGTTGCCGAAGTCGATCGTCGACCTACGTTCACAGCTAATGCCGGCTATAACAGCCTGTGGGCTGACGAGAGAAAACGTTGGGTCGTCGGCATTGGCGTTCGGATCCCATTTAGTGGGCAGCGCCAGCACAGCGCCGTTCGAAAGGCGACTGCCGAAGCATCACAAAAACGATGGCTGGCCACTCAGGCCCAGCGGGAATGGCGGGCCTCGATAGCTAAACTGAGGGCAAGCGTTGAGGCCGGCCATGGTCGACTGAACATCCTCAACGAGCGACACTTGCCAAACCAGCGCGCGCACTGGGAAGCCAGTCTGAACGAGCTGGCCAGTGGCACTGGCAGACTGGAGGACGCGATAAATAGCGCAAGACAGCTTACTGGGGCCAAACTCCGTCGAGCTGGGGTGATCCGTGATCTATATGGTGCCTCGGCCGGGTACGAAGCCCTGATACCGGTGCGTACTATCAATGCGTTAAATTAAAGAGGTAATTCAATGGTCAAGTCTTCGGGCATTTTGGATAGCACCAGAAAGTTCCCTTCAAAATGCCCGAAGACTCGACCAAACCACTTGGACCAAAACTCATGAACCTTCCTGAAGGTTCGCTTTGCGACCAGAGCTACTGGCGGCCAATTTATTGTGGCAACCTCCAGCTACAGTATGAGTATGGTGGGACGACCACTGCTCACTTTTAAGCATCCCCGAAGAAGCTATCTTTATCTGTGCTCTTACTCGATCACATCGCTGGTCGTGAAATACCTCGGGTGAATCGCCGCTTGCGGCGAGAGGGCAGAGCCCTTGGAGCAGGCGCTTCTCTTTTTACACACCGAATTACACACTGTGTAAAAACAAAAGATGCCCCAAAAGCCCTTGCTCATGGGGCACTCACTCACTCACTAAGTGAAGTACATAATATTCGCTATATACTCGTGCATGTTGTCGCTTCCGGTATTCGCATAACTGTAATTGACCGAGCGCCCGTCACTGGTCGAAATCGACTCAATGTAGGTGATGCTGAACGCATTGGTGTTGTAGTCAATGGTCATCCAGTTGCCGTTGGCATCCTCGATGCGGGTCGCGTAGATCTTCAGGCCCTCAGAGTCGTTGGCCCGGTAATCCATGGTGTAGGTGGTGCCATCCGGCGATTTTACAATCACATCGTTGCTGCTATTGCAATTCGCACTCCACCACTGCTTGGTAATTAGCTCAGGGCTGTGTTGATCCGCCAGTACCAGCAACTGGCGACTACCGTCGGCCAGCTCCAGAGAGGGGTTGTCGAGCACATCCACGGCAAACAGATTCTGATTACAAACCTTATCCGCGTTGCTTTCTGAGACGGCAATGCGGCCAAAATGCATGCTCCAGCCGTAGCCATAGGGGCTGTATGGCAAAAAGGCGTCTTGAGGGTTGTTGTAAATCCGGTTGATGCGGATATCGAAACCACCATTACCGGGCACGACGAGATCCGTATAGCTCAGTTGCAGTTGACCCGAGAAGGGATCGATCTCTTCTCCGAAATTCTGGTTGATAGTTTCCTTGAACGGGTTCAAACCCGGCTCTTCGTAATAATCGCGGATGTTGGCCTGGGCGGTTGACGCAAGCGCGGTGCTTGCGATCAGGCAAGCCACAACTCGAATGCGGAATGACATAAGTCACCTCCATGTGGTTTGGACGTTCGGGGCTAGGCATCACTCACGATGCCAAGTGATAATTAAGAGTTCGGGCCAGCAATCACTGAGCGAACCTTAATTTTTTTGGCTCCGTGCTTCTCCATGGTTGCGTAAACCGCTGAAGGTTGCCACCCATTCCACGTGAAGCCTGCCACCCGGACCGGAGCAAGGCTGCCACCC
>NZ_DDOI01000033.1:0-561 GCF_002341575.1 Marinobacter sp. UBA2498
GAGCAACGGACTGTTAATCCGTTTGTCGCTGGTTCGAGCCCAGCTCGGGGAGCCACTATTCTGAAAGCCCGCTAATTCTCTGAGTTAGCGGGTTTTTTATTGCCTTCTCTTTTGCATTACGTTTTTTGACCACATCTTGAGTGGTGGTGCGTGCTCCTGCCCTAGACTGCTGCATTCGGGGCTGGCGGGGGTGTTGCCCCCTCCCAAAAAACGCTACGAGCACGTCCATGTGCGCTTGACTGTGGCCATCCATGGCCACAGACATTTTTGGGAGGGCAACCCCACACCACCGATCCAGACCCAACGATATACTCCCGACTTATTCGCTGAGTTTCCGAAAGGCACCTAAGGATATGCGGCTAGAATTTGCACCTAAATGTAGGTCGGATTGGCACAGCATAATCCGACCTAAGCCTGCATCTGTCTTTCGGGAAAATGCGGTCAACTGGAAGGTCTAAACGGGACAGCTGGCAGGGCATTCCAAAACTGTAGAGGGCCATGGACGGCCCGAAACAAGCGCACACGGACGTGCTTGTAGCGTGTTTTGGAAAGCCCTGCCAG
>NZ_DDOI01000033.1:656-982 GCF_002341575.1 Marinobacter sp. UBA2498
GTGTTTTGGAAAGCCCTGCCAGCTGTCCCTGCCACCATTACTCAAAGGCTAGGTCAGGATTCGAGGGCCGGATAGGGCTAGAGTCCAATCACTTCGGAGTGAATAGCCTCCAAGGAAGCCAGCGGGTCAGACGCCTGAGTAATCGGACGGCCGATCACGAGGTAATCGGAACCGGCTTTGAGGGCATCTGTGGGCGTCATGATGCGCTGCTGGTCGCCTTTATCGGCCGTCAGGGGGCGGATACCCGGTGTGATCAGTTTGAAGTCGGCGCCCTGCTCGACTTTAAGCTTCGGTGCCTCCTGGGCGGAGCAGACGACGCCGTCGAG
>NZ_DDOI01000033.1:1047-15391 GCF_002341575.1 Marinobacter sp. UBA2498
TTCCGGGGAATCGGTGATGCCGATGCCGACGAGGTCGTCGGCGTTCATACTGGTGAGGACCGTGACGGCGATCAACAGCGGGCGATCCGCACCAAAGCTTTCCAGACGTTCCCGACAGGCGGTCATCATTTTCTCGCCACCAGAGGCATGCACATTGACCATCCATACACCGAGATCGGCAGCGGCAGCAACTGCAGCTGAGGTGGTGTTCGGGATGTCATGGAATTTCAGGTCCAGGAATACGTCGAATCCGCGCTTCTGAAGCCCTTCCACCAATTGCGGGCCGGAACGGGTGAACAGTTCCTTACCCACTTTCAGGCGGCATTTACCCGGGTCCAGTTTGTCGACCAGCTCAAGGGCAGGATTCTGGGAGGGAAAATCGAGGGCGACGATGATCTTGGGATCGTTAGCGGTTTGCACGTTCACTTGTCCTGCAGAAATTCAGTAAAGGTTTATTCGGCTTCAACACCCTGGATCGGGCGCACGGTTTCCCATTGCTTGCAGCTTGGGCAAAGCCAGTGCAGCTGACGGCCAGAGAAACCACAGCTGACACAGCGGTAGACGGGACGATTGGCGAGAATCAGGTGGCCAATACGGCTCACCAGCCTGCCCTCATCAGTGGTCATGCCCTTCTCATAGCCGGCCATTTCCACCAGCCTGAGCAAGCCACGGACACTCGGGCGGGTTTCCAGTTCCTGCCTGAGCAAGTCGATAGCAGCCGGTCGCCCCGAGGCGCGCTCGACAGACTCCACCAGAGCCAGCAACAAACTGGTGCTCGGGTAGTTTTCGTAAAGCTTGCGCAGTTTTTTCGCCAACCGGCCAATGTCGCCGTGCTCGTGCTCAAGCTTCATGAGCCGGTCGATGGCTTCCGGCCCAAACTCGGGGTTCTGTTCGAATACTTTCAGGCACTGGCTGCCTGCCTCGCGATAGCTGCCCTGACGAACCAGCAGCTTCATCATAATCAGATTGGCTCGCACGCAGGAGCGATCGTACTCAAGCGCCTCCTTGGCCAGTTTCTGGGCAGCCCAACGGTCGTCCTGTTTCAGGGACTCTTCCGACAGCTCGCATGTCAGGTAGGCCAGCACTTTGAACATTGCCGGGTCGGCGTCCCCACGTGTCAGCGTTCGGGCCACTTCGGCAGCCTTTGCCCATTCCTTTTCCTGTTGGTAGAGGTCGATGAGCTGCTGGGAGGAGTGCCGTCCGTAATCCTTGTCGCCCATCAACTGGTGCAGCAATGCCTCGGCGCGGTCAAGCAGCCCCGCGTTCAGGTAATCGCGGGCAAGCTCGAGAGTCACCTGCGGGGAGAATCTCGGGGGTAATTCGGGCCTGGCCAGTAGGTTCTGGTGGATCAGTATGGCGCGATCGGTTTCGCCCTTGTTGCGGAAATGGCTGCCAATGGAGAGGTGGAGACTGACAGTATCCTTGTTGACCGCAAGGGACTGGACGAAATTCTCAACCGCCTGGTCGGAGTAGTTCGTGAACAGGAACTGGAGACGGTCCTTCACCGATTCCTCATCGGAAATCGTTTTGCCGGATCGCCTGTCACCGCTTCCCAGCCGGCCCACAAGCCAGCCAACGGCGACTGCAACTGTCAGCAGCAGCCACTGTAATACGATATCCATTAAAGAGTCCGGTCGTTCTGGGCCCTGGATTTCTCCAATGCCTGCTCGGCGCGATCAAGTCGTTTCTGAAGGGTTCGCCGGGACACCGAGTTGCGAACGGTGGCCAGCATGGTCATCAGCACGCCAACAAGGGCACCGACAACAAATGCCATGATAATCCAGACAGCGACACCATGAGGTTGGGTTTCAAACAGCAGGAAGTTAAGGGAGACTGCCATTTGATTGTTGAGCGAGAATACCAATGCCAGCAGAACCAGGACCAAAACCAACAGAATAATGAGGATCTTCTGCAATCCTGCCATAGCAATAGCACTCCCAAAGGGCTTTTATGCCCGAATTATACGCGTTCCCTGAGCAGCTGTTAAAAGCCTTTCTTCAAGCTGTCGTTGACCTGCTCTCTCAATTCCTTGCCGGGTTTGAAGTGCGGCACATATTTGGCTGGCAACTGAACAGCCTCACCGGTTTTCGGATTGCGCCCGGTACGCGCGGCCCGGTGATGAAGGGAAAAACTGCCAAATCCCCGGATTTCTATTCTCTGACCATCGGCAAGCGACTGGGACATGTGCTCGATGATGGTTTTTACAGCCAGTTCGACATCTTTAACGGAGAGCTGAGTTTGCTTGGAAGCAATCAGCTCGACCAGTTCGGACTTCGTCATGAGGCGTTTCCCTCTTTCATTTTTATTCGGCCGTCGGTTACCGAATTCCCATGACTACCTAGTTTAGCCAAACCAGAAAAAAACACAAAAAAAACGGGCTCTTAGAGCCCGTTTTTTTCGTACCAACCGGAAGATTAGTCCTTGTTGGCGTTTTGCTGCTGCATCTGCTCCTTGATGAGATCACCGATGGTGGTCGCACCAGAGGAAGTTTCCGCAGTTTTGGTCCGCACGTTTTCCAGTGCCTGCTTGTCGTCCTCAACATCTTTGGACTTCACAGACAGGTTGATGATGCGGTTCTTGCGGTCGATGCTGATGATCTTCGCTTCAACTTCTTCGCCTTCCTTCAGCGCGTTGCGTGCATCTTCAACACGGTCACGGCTGATTTCAGAGGCTTTCAGTACCGCTTCAACTTCGTCGTTCAGAGCAATGGTAGCTGCCTTGGCATCAACTGCAGACACGGTGCCCTTAACAATAGAGCCCTTGTCGTTCAGCTGTACAAACTCGGCGAACGGATCGCTCTCGAGCTGCTTGATACCCAGGGAGATACGCTCACGCTCCGGATCAACAGACAGGATAACGGTTTCAACTTCGTCACCCTTCTTGTATTCACGAACCGCTTCTTCGCCAGTCTCGTTCCAGCTGATGTCAGACAGGTGAACCAGACCGTCGATGCCGCCATCCAGTCCGATGAAGATACCGAAGTCAGTGATTGACTTGATCTTGCCGGAGATGCGGTCGCCCTTGTTGAAGTTGCTGGAGAAATCTTCCCACGGGTTGGATACGCACTGCTTGATACCCAGGGAGATCCGACGACGCTCTTCGTCGATATCCAGAATCATCACGTCCACTTCGTCGCCAACCTGGACAACCTTGGACGGATGGATGTTCTTGTTGGTCCAGTCCATTTCGGAAACGTGAACCAGACCTTCAACACCTTCTTCCAGCTCAGCAAAGCAGCCGTAGTCGGTCAGGTTGGTAACGCGTGCCTTGACCTTGGAACCTTCCGGGTAACGACCCTTGATATCAACCCAGGGATCTTCGCCCAGCTGCTTCAGGCCGAGGGAAACACGGTTACGCTCACGGTCAAACTTCAGAACCTTAACGCTGATTTCGTCGCCAACATTAACGATTTCGCTCGGATGCTTGATGCGCTTCCAAGCCATATCGGTAATGTGCAGCAGGCCGTCAACACCACCCAGATCCACGAACGCGCCGTAGTCGGTCAGGTTCTTGACGATACCCTTGATTTCCATACCCTCGGTCAGGGTTTCGAGCAGAGCTTCACGCTCAGCACTGTTTTCAGCTTCCAGAACGGCGCGGCGGGAAACAACCACGTTGTTACGCTTCTGGTCGAGCTTGATAACCTTGAATTCGAGTTCTTTGTTCTCCAGGTGCGCGGTGTCGCGAACCGGACGAACATCAACCAGCGAGCCAGGCAGGAAGGCACGGATGCCGGCCAGATCGACGGTGAAACCACCCTTGACCTTACCGTTGATGATACCTTTAACCACTTCCTCAGCTTCGAAGGACTTCTCGAGTACCTTCCAGGCTTCTGCACGCTTGGCCTTTTCACGGGACAGACGGGTCTCACCGAAGCCGTCTTCAACAGCGTCGAGAGCTACATCGACAACGTCGCCGATAGCAATTTCCAACTCACCTTTTTCGTTAAGGAACTGGGAGGCGGGGATAACGCCTTCGGACTTCAGTCCGGCGTTAACGGTGACCCAGTCGTTATCGACGTCTACAACGGTTCCCTGGACGATGGAACCCGGTTGCATGTCAATTTCTTTTAGGCTTTCTTCAAAAAGATCCGCAAAGCTCTCGCTCATTATGAGTCCTATATGATCAACGCAAGTGTACTCCGTGCCACCAGCAACACGGTCTGTTAACAAGTTCCGGACTAAGCCTGTGGCTGGCAGATAGCGCTACATCCGGCATTTCAACGACAAAAAGGTGTAGTCAGGCCTGACCTGCTGCGGCCATACACCTGTCCAACACCTCTTCTATACTCAACCCCGTAGAATCAATGACTTGCGCATCATCTGCGGGCTTGAGAGGGGCTGCGGAACGGTTCATATCCCGTTCATCACGAACCCGTATCTCCTCTAAAAGGGCGTCAATGTTAACATCGACACCCGCGTCCTTCAACTGGCTATAGCGCCGCTGGGCCCTCTCCTCAGCGCTTGCCGTCAGGAAGATTTTTACCGGTGCATCCGGAAAAACCACCGTTCCCATATCACGGCCGTCGGCCACCAGGCCCGGCGCCTGCCGGAAGTCCCGCTGGCGTTGCAATAGCGCATCTCGGACCGGCTGCATGACCGCCACCTTCGAGGCGTTGTCGCCAGCCGATTCTGTACGTATATCTGCTGTTACATCCTGGCCGGCAAGAATCACTTTTACCGGCTCACCTTCCGGAGTGGGCTCAAAGGCCACATCCAAACCGGCGGCGACTTTTACCAGGCCGTTCTCGTCATCCAGAGACACACCCTGGCGGACCGCGGCCAGCGCCGTCAGCCGGTAAAGGGCACCACTATCAAGAAGATGCCACCCGAGCTTTCGGGCCAGCATCTGGGTGATGGTGCCTTTGCCGGAACCTCCGGGACCATCAACGGTAATCACCGGCGCACTGCTAACAACCATTATTCAGCCCCCTCGGCTGAGATATTGATCCCCGTTCCGTGCGCAAGTTCCACAAAACCGGGGAAAGACGTAGCCACGTTCGCACAGTCGTTCACCGTAATGTCACCCGCAGCGCGCAGGGAAGCGACCGCAAAGGACATCGCGATGCGATGGTCGCCATGACTGTTCACGGTACCGCCACCGATGGTCTGACCGCCATCGATAATAATGCCGTCAGGCGTGACGGTGGTCTCGACTCCCAGTGCAGCAAGGCCATCTGCCATCACCTGGATCCGGTCGCTTTCCTTGACCCGAAGTTCCTCTGCGCCCCGCAGCACCGTACGGCCATTGGCGCAGGCCGCGGCAATGAACAGCACCGGGAATTCGTCGATGGCCAGGGGCACCTGATCCTCAGGGATGTCGATGCCCTGGAGCTCCGCGGAGCGGACCCGAAGGTCAGCAACCGGCTCACCACCGATTTCGCGCTCGTCCAGAATCTCGATATTGGCGCCCATCTGATTCAGGATGTTGATCACACCAACCCTGGTCGGGTTCATTCCAACGTGGCGAAGGATCAGATTGGAGCCCGGGGCGATACTGGCCGCGACCAGGAAAAACGCAGACGACGAAATATCGGCAGGCACATCAATATTGGTCGCCGTCAGTTTGCCGCCACCACTGACACTGGCGGTCGCACCATCGCGGTGAACGTGATAGCCAAAACCCGCGAGCATGCGTTCGGTATGATCACGGGTAGGCGCGGGCTCGGTCACCGATGTACTGCCCTCGGCATAAAGCCCGGCCAGCAGAAGACACGATTTCACCTGGGCACTGGCCACCGGCATTTCATAGTGAATACCGGACAGCTTCTGGCCACCACGGATTTTCAGTGGCGGGCGCCCCCCTTCTGCGGTATCGATAACGGCGCCCATCGCCCTGAGAGGATCGGCAACCCGCCCCATCGGGCGACCGGAGAGACTCGCATCGCCGGTCAGCTCGGAATCAAAGGGCTGGGCCGCCAGCAAACCGGCGAACAGCCGCATGGCGGTTCCCGAGTTACCCAGATACAGAGGCCCGCGGGGGGCCTGAAGCCCGTGCATGCCAACACCATGGATGCGAACAAAGCCGTCGTCCGGGCCTTCAATGGTAACGCCCATATCCCGGAATGCCTGGAGCGTCGCCAGGCTGTCTTCACCCTCCAGAAACCCTTTCACTTCGGTTACGCCATCTGCCAGAGCACCCAGCATGATGGACCGGTGCGACATTGACTTGTCGCCGGGCACCCGGATATCACCGGTGATCGCGCCACCGGACTGAAGACGGAACGTTACCTGCTTTTCACTGTTGTTTGTCACGTAAGCCTGTCCTGAGAGCATCTTCGAAAAATGTTCACGCGCCGCCTTGGCGCGACTGAAAACCCGCAACAACGTGGCACTGTCCTGATTGGCAATGGCAGTGCGCAGTTGTTCGAGGTCGTGGGTAAAGTGGTCAATGACACGAAGAACCGCATCACGGTTCGACAGAAAAATATCGTGCCACATCACCGGATCGCTGGCCGCAATCCGGGTGAAATCCCTGAAGCCACCGGCGGCGTACCGGAAGATGTCCATGTTCTCATCTTCACCCGCCAGGGTATCTACCAGGGAGAACGCGATCAGGTGAGGCAAGTGGCTGGTGGCTGCCAGCACCTCATCGTGATACGCCACCGACATGGTCAGCACCGTGGCACCGCAGCCCTCCCAGAGCCCTTGCAGGCGAGCCAGGTGGGGCTGGCTGACATTGTCCGGCGGCGTAAGGATGACCTTGTGGTTGGCGAAAAGCTCGGGATTTGCCGCCCGGATGCCACTCTTCTCGGAACCGGCAATGGGATGACCGGGAATAACCAGAGGCGACAAGCCGCCGAACACGGCCTCAACATCGGCTACGAAGCTGGATTTGGTACTACCGACATCGGTGAGTATCGCGTCCGGCTCCAGAGACGGGCGAATCTGCTCAAGAACCGCGCGTGTTGCTCGTACCGGAACGGCAAGCACAACCAGGTCCGCGCCACGAACTGCATCAGACACCGTTGACGCCGCCTGATCGATTACACCCAGCTCTTTGCCAAGTTGCAGCTCTTCATCGCGCTGATCTGTACCAACAACTGTGCCCGCCAGCCCGTTACGTCGGATCGCGCAGGCCAGGGAGCCGCCAATCAGCCCCAGGCCAATCACCGCTACCCGTTTAAACAGAGGCTCGGACGGCGCCATATCAGTCGCTCAACCCCGAGGCCGCCAGGGCCTGCGCCAGTGCATCAATAAAGCGCTCGTTTTCTTCCTGAAGCCCGACAGAAACCCGAAGATGCCGGGGCATACCATAACCGCCGATGGGCCGAACAATCACGCCGTGGGCCAGCAGGGACTGGTACACGCCCATGGCCTGCTCCCCCACTTCCACGGCAACAAAGTTCCCGGCTGACGGGATGTAACTGAGCCCCATCCGGTCGAATGCCTCCTGCAACTGACGCAGACCGGCTGTGTTCACATCCCGGGAACGCTGGAGATAGTCTTCATCCTCAAGCACAGCCGTGGCCGCAGACAGGGCAACCGTATCCACGTTGAATGGCTGACGCACCCGGTTAAGAATGTCTGCGATGGCCGGCGAGGAGATACTGTAACCTACCCGCAGAGCCGCCAGCCCCCAGGCTTTGGAGAACGTGCGGCAAACGATGAGATTCGGGAAACGGGCCAACAGCTCGACACCGTCCGGGTATTGATCACCGGTCAGGTATTCACAGTAGGCCTCATCCAGAACCACAAGCACGTTCTCGGGGATTTTCTTCAGGAACGCCTCGATGGCGTCCGCCGTGTGAACGGTACCCGTCGGGTTGTTCGGGTTGGCGACAAACACGAGGCGAGTGCGATCAGTAACCGCTACGGCCATGGCGTCCAGATCGTGCCCCCATTCCCGGGCAGGCACAGACACACCCCTGGCACCGATGGCCTGTGTCACCAGGGGGTAGACAGCGAACGCGTACTGGGAGAAAACCACTTCGGAATCTGCATCGGCGAAACAACGGGTAATGACTTCCAGTACATCGTTGGAGCCGTTACCAAGGGTAATCTGATCCATCCCGACGTTCAGACGCTTCGAAAGCGCCTGCTTCAGGTTGAATCCGTTGCCATCGGGATACAGACAAAGCTCGGAGAGGGCCTGCCGCGCGGCCGACAGCGCTTTTTCGCTCGGCCCCAGCGGGTTTTCGTTGCTCGCCAGCTTGATGATCTCTGCCGGATTGAGGCCAAGCTCACGGGCCAGCTCTTCAATCGGCTTGCCCGGCTGATACGGTGAGAGGGCCTGTACGCCGCGAACCGCCAGGCTCTGGTAATCAATAGCCATAAATCGTCCTCGACACTCTTTGCTCAGAAACGCAGGTGCAGATACTTATAGAACGCCAATCGGGTAGGAACCCAGGCGTTTGAGCTCAACGGCCTCTTCATCCACTTCTGCCAGCACCTTCCGGACCTGTTCGTCTTCCATGTGTCCCTCAAAATCGATGTAGAACACATAGGCCCAGGTGCCACTTGGCGAGGGCCGCGTTTCGATTCTGGTCAGGCTGAGCCCGTGACGATGGAACGGCTCGAGGAGCTGATAAAGAGCCCCAGGTTTGTTGCGCATGGACACCAGGATAGACGACTTGTCGTGGCCACTGGCCGGCACTTCCTCCCGGCCAATGATCAGGAAGCGGGTGGTATTGTCCGGGCGATCCTCAATGCTGTTCGCCAGCTTCTGCAGGCCGTAAAGCTCCGCCGCCATATCACCGGCAATGGCCGCCGTGCCGGGCTCCTCGGCTGCGCGCCGGGCCGCTTCCGCATTGCTGGAGACGGTAACCCGCTCGATGCCGTAGCGGTGGGTGTCCAGCCATTGCCGGCATTGGGCAAACGATTGCTGATGGGAATAAATCCGGGTGATTTCCTGGTCGCCATGCTTCGGAGACACAAGCAGATGATGGTGAATCCGAAGCTGAACCTCGCCGCAGATCTTCAGCGGCGAGGACATGAACATATCCAGGGTGTGGTTGATCATACCCTCGGTCGAGTTTTCGACCGGCACCACCCCGTAATGGGCCGCGCCGGATTCGACCTCCCGGAATACCGCATCAATGGCCGGCAAAGGCACGCTGACCACCGAGTGACCAAAATGCTTGAGCGCTGCCGCCTGTGTGAAGGTGCCAATCGGACCCAGGAAGGCAATGTGCATGGGCTTTTCCAGCGCCAGGCAGGCCGACATGATTTCCCGGAACAGACGGGCCATTTCCTCACCCGACAGCGGCCCCGGATTCTGTTCCTTGATGCGGCGAAGCACCTGGGCCTCCCGCTCGGGGCGATAGAAAAAGACGTCCTGCCCCGGATTGGCGGTCATTTTAACGTGCGCCACTTCCTGGGCACAGGCGGCCCTGGCACTGATCAGCTCCATGATCTTCTGATCAAGTTGATCGATCTCGTCCCGCAGCTCTCCGAGCCGAACCTGCTCATCACTCATGATCAGCCACGCTCCTTCGCAAATTCGGTCATGTAGTCGATCAGTGCATCGACACCGGCTTCTGGCATCGCGTTGTAGATGCTCGCACGCATTCCGCCAACCGACCGGTGGCCGGCCAGGTTCAGCAGGCCACGGGCATTGGCACCCTTCAGGAATTCACCGTTCAGGGCATCATCCGCCAGCGTGAATGGTACGTTCATCCAGGAGCGGAAGCGCGGATCAATCGGGTTGGCGTAAAACTCGTTGGTATCGATGAAATCGTAGAGCTTGCGGGCCTTGCGCAGGTTGATTTCACCCATGGCCTTCACACCGCCCTGCTCTTTCAGCCACTTGAACACCAGACCGGCCAGATACCAGGAATAGGTCGCCGGCGTGTTGTACATGGAGCCGTTATCTGCGATCACCTGATAATTCATCATGGTCGGGGTCTCCTGGCGGGCCTTACCCAGGAGATCCTTGCGGATAATGACCACTACCAATCCCGAGGGACCGATGTTCTTCTGGGCACCGGCATAGATCACACCGAACCTGGAGACGTCCACCGGCCTCGACAGCATTGATGAGGACATGTCGGCAACCAGCGGCGCGCCCGGGCTATCCGGAATAAAACCGAATTCCAGGCCACCGATGGTCTCGTTGGGCGTGTAGTGCAGATAAGCCGCGTCGGCACTGGTCTGCCACGAGGATTGATCCGGAATCGTGGTAAAGCCACTGTCTTCCGAACTCGCCACCACGTTCACCTTGCCATAGCGACTGGCCTCGGCAATGGCCTTCTTGGACCAGATGCCAGTGTTCACGTAGTCCGCAGAGCCTTTTTCGCCCAGCAGATTCAGAGGAATGGTGGAAAACTGGCTGGACGCCCCACCCTGCATGAAAAGAACCGCGTAGTCGTCCGACACGCCGGCCAGTTCACGCAGATCTTTTTCTGCAGTTTCGGCAATCTGGACAAACTCGTCGCTGCGATGGCTCATTTCCATCACCGACATGCCGGTACCGCGCCAGTCGAGCATTTCATCCCGCGCCTGACGAAGCACGCTCTCCGGCAAGGTGGCCGGACCTGCACAAAAGTTATACGCCCTGCTCATGTTGCTGCTTTCTCTCAAGTCTTGCTGAATCTGTCCGTGGCAAGTGCCGGCTTATTCGTCGCCGGCACTCTCGCCTTCTTGGCCTTGCTGGCCTTCTTCCGGGCTCTCGTCGGCAACAATCGGATTGCCTTCACTGTCGAGCTCTTCGTCGTCGGTTTCCGCAATCCGCTCAACGCCAACCAGCCGCTCGTCTTCTTGGCTCAGCTTGATCAGGCGCACGCCCTGGGTATTCCGGCTAAGAACCGACACTTCGTCTGTCCGGGTACGCACGAGCGTGCCCTTGTCAGAGATCAGCATCATTTCGTCACCGTCGAACAGCTGCAGGGCTGTCACCAGGTTACCGTTACGCTCGGAGCACTGCATGGCGATAACGCCCTGGCTGCCACGGCTGTAGGTCGGGAACTCGTCAATGGCGGTACGCTTGCCGTAGCCGTTTTCGGAGGCAGTCAGGATAACCCCACCGTCCTGCGGGATGATCAGCGACACCACATGGTGACCCTGCGGCATCTTGATACCGCGAACACCACGGGCTGTCCGGCTCATGGGACGAACGGCTTCTTCGTTGAAGCGCACCGCCTTGCCAGCGGTCGAGAACAGCATGACCTCGGCATCGCCTTTGGTAATGGCTGCACCGATCAGGGTATCGCCCTCATCCAGTGACAGGGCAATCAGGCCGCTGCTGCGCGGACGCGAGAAGTTCGGCAACGGCGTTTTCTTGACCACACCGGCAGAGGTGGCCATCAGCACGAACTGGTCTTCCGGATAATCCCGAACCGGCAGGAACGTGGTAATACGCTCGCCTTCGTCCAGCGGCAGGATATTCACCATGGGCCGACCGCGGGAGGCACGGCTGGCGCGTGGAATCTCGAACACCCGCAGCCAGTACACCTTGCCACGGTTGGAGAAACACAGAATCGTATCGTGGGAGTTGGCCACCAGCAGCTTCTCAACGAAGTCTTCGTCCTTCATAGAGGTTGCTGCCTTGCCCCGACCACCACGACGCTGGGCCTGGTAGTCTTCCACTGCCTGGGTCTTGGCGTAACCACTGTGGGAAATGGTCACCACCAGGTCTTCTTCATCAATCAGGTCGGCGATGGTCAGGTCGCGACGGGAGCTGGTGATTTCGGTACGACGCTCGTCACCAAACTCGGTAACGATCGCTTCCAGCTCTTCCCGGATCACCTGGAGCAGCCGCTCGGGGTCGCCCAGGATGTCCAGCAGATCGGCAATCTTGTCGAGAATTTCCTTGTATTCGTTCTGGAGCTTCTCGGTTTCCAGACCGGTCAGGCGGTGCAGACGCAAGTCCAGAATGGCCTGGGCCTGTTCCGGTGACAGATGATACAGACCTTCACGCAGCCCATAGATCTCTGGCAGGTCGTCCGGACGGCAGGCGTCCTGACCGGCACGTTCCAGCATGGCCATGACATCGCCCGGTGACCAGCCCTTGGCAATCAGCTTTTCCTTCGCTTCGGCGGCGGACGGCGAGGCCTTGATCAGCTCGATAATCTCGTCGATGTTGGCCAGGGCAACCGTCAAACCTTCCAGAATATGGCCACGTTCACGGGCTTTACGCAGTTCGTAGATGGTCCGGCGGGTCACTACTTCACGGCGGTGACGAACGAACGCATCCAGCAGCTGCTTCAGATTCAGGGTTTTCGGCTCACCGTTGATCAGGCCAACCATGTTGATGCCGAATACAGTTTCCAGCTGGGTCTGGGCAAACAGGTTGTTGACCACAACGTCCGGGTTCTCACCCCGACGCAGTTCGATCACCACCCGGATACCTTCCTTGTTGGATTCGTCCCGCAGCTCGGAGATACCTTCAAGACGCTTTTCTTTTACCAGCTCCGCGATCTTCTCGATCAGGCGGGCCTTGTTCAGCTGATACGGCAGCTCGGTGATGATGATGGCATCGCGATTGGTCTTGTTGTCGTGCTCGATCTCGTGGCGGGCACGAATATAGATACGACCACGGCCGGTACGGTAGGCCTCAACGATGCCGGCACGGCCGTTGATGATGCCCTCGGTCGGGAAATCCGGGCCCGGAATGAATTCCATCAGCTCATCGATGGTCAGATCCGGATTATCAATCAGCGCCAAGCAGCCGCTTACGACTTCCGTCAGGTTGTGGGGCGGAATGTTGGTAGCCATGCCCACGGCAATACCGGAGGAACCATTCACCAGCAGGTTGGGCACCCGGGTGGGCAGAACCTCGGGAATCCGCTCGGTACCGTCGTAGTTATCGACGAAATCGACCGTTTCCTTGTCCAGGTCCGCCAGCAGGGAGTGGGCGATCTTCTCCATGCGGATCTCGGTGTAACGCATGGCAGCCGCGTTGTCACCGTCGATGGAACCGAAGTTACCCTGGCCATCAACCAGCGGATACCGCAGGGAGAACGGCTGGGCCATACGTACGATGGTGTCGTATACCGCAGAGTCACCGTGGGGGTGGTATTTACCGATAACATCACCCACCACACGGGCGGACTTCTTATAGGCCTTGTTCCAGTCGTTGTTCAGTTCGGACATGGCGAACAGAACGCGGCGGTGAACCGGCTTGAGGCCATCCCTCACATCCGGAAGCGCCCGCCCGACGATCACGCTCATGGCGTAATCGAGGTAGGACTGTTTTAACTCGTCTTCAATATTGACCGGCAGGATCTCTTTGGCTAACTCACCCATCGAGAAAGGTTCCTTTGCGTTATCTGGAAGTCGTATCGGGGCCGTTTCCGGGCCCCATAGTTATTCTTCAACAAGCCGCCAAGTCTACCACAGTCGCACCCTTTCCGGGGCAACTGTGAGGCAGCCTTAATCAAACACCACTGTCTTGTTTTCGTAGGTGATCACCCGGTCTTCAATGTGTGAGCGCAGGCCCCGGGCCAACACGTTCTTTTCCACATCCTTACCCAGGCGAACCATATCCTCGATAGAGTCGCTGTGGGTGATCCGGATAACGTCCTGCTCGATGATCGGGCCTTCATCGAGATCGGGGGTGACGTAATGGGCCGTGGCGCCGATCAGCTTGACGCCGCGCTCATGGGCCTGATGATAGGGCTTGGCGCCCTTGAACGAGGGCAGGAACGAGTGGTGGATATTGATGACCTTGCCGAAAAGCCGCGTTGAAAGCTGGTCGGACAGGATCTGCATATACCGCGCCAGAACCACAAGATCGGCATCCGCCGCCTTGATGATTTTGAGCACCTCGGCCTCCTGCTCCGCCTTCTGTCCTTTGGCGACGGGCAGATGATAGAACGGAACGCCTTCAGCCTGTGCGATCGAGCGCGCATCTTCATGGTTGGAGATGATCGCAGCGACCTCTGCCCGCAGCGCGCCCACCTTGATCTGGTAGAGCAGATGCAGCATGGCGTGGTCGAATTTGGAGACCAGGATGACGATTCGCGGCACCCGCGCTTCATCGATCACGGCGGTCTTCATCTCGAACCGCTCGATCACCGGCTTGAGCGCGCGCTCGACTGCGTCCTTGTCCACGCCATCGGGCGCCGTGAACCCGATGCGCATGAAGAACTTGTCGGTGTCCTTGTCCCAGAACTGATTGGATTCGGCGATATTGGCACCCAATCCGAACAATTCGCTCGTCACACCGGCAACGATCCCGGGCTTGTCGGCACAGGACAAAGTGAGGATGAAATCGTGCATGCGCGGATCGGCCCCCGAAGGCTAGGATTTAGCGGGGTTCATAAGGGGTTGGAGGCCTGATGTCGAGACGGCAGGTTACCCCGCCGCCTTCTCGCTTGACGGAATGTAATTGAGCACCGGCCCCAGCCAGCGCTCGACATCCTCGATGGCCATGCCCTTGCGGCGGGCATAGTCCTCGACCTGAT
>NZ_DDOI01000033.1:15545-15741 GCF_002341575.1 Marinobacter sp. UBA2498
CATAGTCCTCGACCTGATCGCGTTCGACCTTGGCAACGCCGAAATAATAGCTTTGCGGGTGGGCAAAATAGAGCCCCGAAACCGACGAGCCCGGCCACATGGCATAGCTTTCAGTAAGCTTGACCCCGATTTCCGCCTCCACGTCGAGCAACTCGAACAGCGTTGTCTTTTCGGTGTGGTCGGGCTGGGCCGGATA
>NZ_DDOI01000036.1:0-162 GCF_002341575.1 Marinobacter sp. UBA2498
TGCGGGTCAAACAGGTGATCACCAATCTGGTCAACAACGCCATCAAGTTCACCCAGACCGGTGAGGTGGTCCTGCGGGCGAGCCTGGAAGAGGAAGAAGCTGACACCAACCGCGTTACCCTGCGCCTGAGCATTACCGATTCCGGCGTGGGCCTGTCCCGGG
>NZ_DDOI01000036.1:208-14767 GCF_002341575.1 Marinobacter sp. UBA2498
CACCCGACAGCAATCGGGTAACCCTGCGCCTGAGCATCACGGATTCCGGCGTGGGTCTCTCCCGGGCCCAACAGCAATCCCTGTTCAACGCCTTCAGCCAGGCCGATGCCTCCACCGCCCGTCAATATGGTGGCACCGGCCTTGGGCTGGCCATCTCGAAGCGTCTGGTGGAAGAAATGGGGGGCAAGATCGGGCTCGAAAGCGAGCTGGGTAAAGGCTCCACCTTCTGGTTTACCCTCACCTCGGAGCTTGCCACCAGCGGTGAAGCCATTGCCCCAAGGGATGCCCTGCGTGGTGAACGGGTCATTTACCTGGAGCAACAGAAAACCACCGGGCTGGCCGTGGAACACCTGTTAAGGGACTGGGGCATGGTGGTCGACCGGGTAGCGTCACCGGGCGCCCTGCAGGAACACATTGAAGAGGCCCAGAAAAGCCAGGCGGGCTATGCCGTAGCCATTGTCGGCATCACCCGACACCTGCTCAATTCCAGCCAGTACTGCGGGCTTGTCCGTACCCTGGAGATTGAACGGGATTGCCGGACACTGCTATTGACCCCCACCCTTGAAACCCACGACACACCGCTATCGGGACTTGCCAGCGGCCACCTCACCAAACCGGTGTGCCGAGATTCCCTGTACGATGAGCTTTTGCTGCTGGTGCACGGCATCAATTCCGGCGGGCGGGTCCCCGAGTACGAGATTTCCGCCAACCGTGCAACGACCGCCAATGTGCCGAGAGTGCTGGCCGTGGACGATAACGATGCCAACCTGAAGCTGGTAATGACCCTGCTGGAAGACTGCCAACTGGACGCCGAGGGCGCTTCCAGCGGCTTTGAAGCCCTGAGCAAGGCCAGACAGAAACCCTTCGACCTGGTCTTCATGGACCTTCAGATGCCCGGCATGGACGGGGTGGAAACCACTGCAAGGCTGAGGGAGATGGATACCGGCAATCACCGGACCCCGATCATTGCGTTGACTGCGCATGCCCTGTCGGACGAGCAGGAACGACTGACAAAGCAGGGCTTCGATGGCTACATGCCCAAACCCATCAGCAGTGGCCAGCTCAACGACATCATTCATGAGTACACCGGCTACGTGTGCCCGAAGAACGGCAGCGACGGCCGGCTTCCCGTTCCGGAAGTTCGCGACACCCGTCGGGCCCTGCGGCCATCAACGCGCAAAATGCAGCAGGACTGCGTCAGCGTGGACGAAAGCATTCAACTGGCCGCCGGCAAGGCGGACCTGGCCGAAGAGCTGTTCAGCATGCTGCTGGAGCAGGTCCACGTGGATCGCGGGCGGATCTCGGAACTCTGGGCCAGCCACAGCATGGATGGGCTACTGGAATGTGTTCACAAGCTCCATGGCGCTACCCGCTACTGCGGCGTACCGGAACTGAGAGCCGCAGCCAACCATCTGGAAACGGCCATCAAATGCTCTGCTCCGGATCTGGAGCACCAGAAAGACCAGCTGCTCTCGGCCATGGAGCGCCTGCAGATCTGGAGCGACCAGACCGATTGGCAGCAGCTGTTCCGGGAACGCCATGAGGCCGCCGAAACGACCTGAGGCTGCCCCGTCTCAGACCCGGCTTCGGGCCTGATCGATGATGGCTTTCATATCCCGGACCGCCTCTTTGAGACCGGTAAAGACCGCGCGGGCTATGATGGCATGACCGATATTCAGTTCATTGATGCCATGGATTGCCGCCACTCGCTCTGTGTTGTGGTAATGCAGGCCATGGCCCGCATTCACAATCAAACCCTTTTTGCGGGCGTAGGCGACGGCGTCGGCAATGGTTTTGAAGGCGGCATTTTCAGCCTCTGGCGTTTCGGCCTCGGCATACTCTCCGGTGTGCAGCTCCACTACCGGCGCGCCACAGCGGACCGCGGCATCAATCTGGACCGGATCCGGATCAATAAACAGTGACACCTCGGCACCAATCCGGGCCAGGCGCTCACAGGCCTTGGCAACCCGGGATTCCTGACCCTCGACATCCAGTCCGCCCTCGGTGGTCAATTCCTCACGCTTCTCTGGCACCAGGCAAACACATTCCGGCCGCACCTGTTCGGCAAACGCCAGCATCGCATCGGTTACCGCCATTTCTAGATTCATCTTGGTCTGGAGCACCTCTTTGAGCAGCAGCACATCCCGATCCTGAATATGACGCCGGTCTTCCCTGGGATGGATTGTGATGCCGTCTGCGCCGGCCTCCTCGGCCATCAGCGCTGCCTGGACCGGATCAGGGTACCGGGTACCTCTCGCCTGACGGAGGGTGGCAACGTGATCAATATTGACGCCAAGCAGTACTCTAGGATTCATGGGATTCTCCCCGAAGGTGAGTGAAAAGGCTGCGACTGTTCAGGGGACGCCCCTGGAGAAGGTAATCGATCAGGACTCGCATGACCCGTTTCGCCAGTCGCCGACAGCGCTCAGATTGCAAATCTTCCCCGGCCAGATCGAGCAAAACATCGCCCGGAAGATTTCGCAGGCGCACACCGGGCGACAGCCCGGACACTATGCCCTGCTCCGGATCATAACAATACTCCCCGCCGGGCTCGACGGATTGCCCGGTATCCGTGGCACGATCCCAGGCAAAGTCATAGCCGAGGGCGGAGGCAAAGGCGAGTTCAAAACGCCGAAGCACCGGCTCCACATCTCTGGTGTCGGACAACTGTCCGATGGCATCGATGTAGGCTGCAAAGAGCGTGGGATGGGGATCTGCAGCGGGCAGAATCCGCTGCAACAGTTCATTCAGGTAAAGGCCACTGTAGAGCGACACTGTCCGGGTAATTGTGGGGCCGGCCCGAACATCGACCTGGGTCAGGGTTTTCAGGTCGCCCCGGCCAGCCCAATCCACTATCAGAGGCTGAAAAGGTTGTAGCTGGGCTTTCAGGGGACTTTTGGCGCTGTTGGCTCCCCGGGCGATGACGGTCATCCGGCCATGGTTCAGGGAAAACAGATCCACCATGAGACTGGTTTCCCGCCAGGGACGTCGGTGAAGGACATAGGCGGGCTCCTGCAGCTCAGGCCCCTTCATGGCTGCCTCAGAGGTCGTTCATGCCCAGGCTTTTCAGGGCCCGGTCGCTGTCTGCCCAGCCACGCTTCACCTTTACCCAGAGCCTCAGCATGATCTTGCTGTCGAACATACGCTCCATATCCGTACGAGCTTCCTGACCAATGCGGCGCATCCGCTCGCCCTTCTCGCCGATGATGATCTTCTTTTGACCTTCGCGCTCGACCAGGATCAGGGCGGATATGTGCAGGGTCTTGCCCTCGCGCTTGAACTCCTCGATCTCCACCGCCACCGAATATGGCAGCTCTGCTCCAAGCTGTCGGGTGATCTTTTCTCGGACAATCTCGGAGGCCAGGAATCGCTCACTGCGATCGGTGATCTGGTCGTCCGGATAGAAATGAATACTCTCCGGCAGGAAACGCCCCACGGCCTCTTCCAGAGGTTCCAGATTGGTCTCTTTCAGGGCCGAAAGCGGAATGATCTCGGCAAACTCGCGCTTTTTCGAGAGCATATCCAGATGCGGCAGCAGGCTTTCCCGTTTTTCGATCTTGTCGACCTTGTTCACCGCCAGGATCACAGGGCATTTCAGGCGACTGAGTTTCTCCAGCACCATCTCATCCGCGGTCGTCCAGGCCAGCTGATCCACCACAAACACCACCACATCGACATCAATGAGCGCCGACGTGGCCGCCTTGTTCATGTAGCGGTTAATGGCACGGGGCTCCTCCTCGTGCATGCCAGGTGTGTCCACATAGATCGCTTGCACCGGCCCTACGGTCTTGATACCCAGCACCTGATGACGGGTGGTCTGCGGCTTGCGGGAAGTGATGCTCAGCTTCTGCCCGAGGATATGGTTCAGCAACGTGGACTTGCCCACGTTCGGACGGCCAACGATGGCCACAAAACCGCAGCGACTGTCCGGGTTTTCCGGACGGGTGATATCGTTCATTACTGGTTCTCCACGCCCAACTCTTTCAGGGCGTTACGGGCTGCCTGCTGCTCGGCCACCCGGCGGCTACTGCCAGTCCCGGTGGTCTTTCGGTCCAGCGACGGCAGCGCACAGGATACATGGAATGTCTGGTTGTGGGCCTCGCCGTCCACGGAAATGACGTCATAGCGTGGCAGCGGAAACTGGCGGGACTGGAGATATTCCTGCAAACGGGTCTTGGGGTCTTTCTGGGTGTCCTGCAGGTCGAGCTTTTCCAGACGGTGCTCGAACCAGCGCAATACCTGTTCCCGGCAGGTATGGAAATCACTGTCGAGGTAGATGGCGCCGATGATGGACTCCACGGCGTCGGCCAGGATGGATTCCCGGCGGAAGCCTCCGCTTTTAAGCTCTCCCGAGCCCAATCGAAGGTATGTGCCGAGCTGGAACTCCCGACCAATTTCGGCGAGTGTAACGCCTTTTACCATCCGGGCCCGCAGACGACTCAACTGGCCTTCCCGGGCTTTTTCGAAGTGCAGAAACAGATACTCGGCAATCACCATATTCACAATGGAATCGCCGAGGAATTCGAGGCGCTCGTTATTCTGATTTCCATAACTCCGGTGGGTGAGTGCCAGCAGAAGCCGCTCTGGCGATTTGAACTGATAGCCGATGCGCCGCTGTAACTGATCCAGATCCGGTTGTGAACTCACTTGCCCTTCATCTCATATTTGTGCTTGAAGTGAACCACCGTATCCACATTGCTGAACAGGTTGTTGCGCACTTCGTAATCAACATTGATAACGACCAGATCGCCGTCTTTATCGACCGAAATATTCTTGGCGTCGAATCCCCGGACATTGTTCACGCTGAGCCGTTTGTTGATCAACGTACGGACCTGGGCAGGCCCCATCTGGGAGAGACCTTCGGTGCCATCAAGGCTTTCCAGCGCTTCCTGAATGGTTATGTCATCCAGATAGGCGGGACCAAGCTTGATCACCAGCGTCAGCAGGCCACCAAAAAACAGCACCATCACCATCATGGTCAATGCCGAGGCACCGCGCTGACGGCCCATGCCGGAAAGATTATTTTTCTTCATTACGACTGCGCTCCAGATAGTCCGAGTTACTCGATTCCGCCTACACGATCAAAGGATGGCAGACTGGTAAGGGATTTCCAGTGCATCCAGATAGCAAAGGCCTTGCCCACCACCAGCTCGTCCGGGACCGTGCCCCAATAGCGGCTGTCATTACTGTTGTCGCGATTGTCACCCATGACGAAATAATGACCCTCGGGCACCAGCCATTCGCCCTCACCACCGCCGCCAGACCGGCCCATGGTCAGAAAAATGTCGTGCTCTACTTCACCGAGATCCTCGCGGCGCAGTTCCATCGGCGGTAGCCGCGCGATAAACCGGGTTTCCACCCGATCGCCATTGATGAACAGCTGCTTGTCACGGTAGCGGATATGGTCGCCGGGCAAACCGATCACCCGTTTGATGTAGTTGGTCTGGCCGTCCTCCGGGTAGCGGAAAACCATCACATCGCCGCGCTGGGGATCGCCGACCGGAATCACTTTGGTGCCGGCAACCGGCAGCCTGAACCCGTAGGCGTATTTGTTCACCAGAATGAAATCGCCGACTTCCAGGGTGGGCAACATGGATCCCGACGGAATCTGGAACGGTTCAACCAGGAAGGACCGGAGGACCAGAACAATCGCCAGCACCGGAAAGAACGATCGGCTAAGGTCAACCAGGTAGGGCTCTTTTGGCTCCTCCGATTCCGCCGGGGAGCCTTCATCCACTGCGTCTCCGGTGCCGCTGGCACGGTAGGCAGCCAGACGACGCTCACGAAGAAACAGCTTGTCCGCCAGCCAGATCAGACCCGTTGCAAAGGTCAGTACCACCAGTACCAGGGGAAAATCGATATCCATCCAGGAGGCCTTTTATTTATCCACTTTCAGTACGGCAAGAAACGCTTCCTGAGGCACCTCGACATTACCCAGCTGCTTCATACGCTTTTTACCTTCTTTCTGCTTCTGCAGCAGTTTCTTCTTCCGGCTGACGTCACCACCGTAGCACTTGGCGGTTACGTTCTTGCGTAGCGCCTTCACGGTGACCCGCGACACAACCTGATTACCAATGGCGGCCTGAATCGCGATATCAAACATCTGCCGAGGAATCAGCTCTTTCATCTTTTCGATCAACTGGCGCCCTTTGTGGTGAGCCTGCTCCTTGTGCACGATCAGCGCCAGGGCATCGACACGCTCGCCGTTGATCAGCACGTCCAGGCGGACCAGGTTGGCGGTCTGGAACCGGGTAAAGTGGTAGTCCAGGGACGCAAAGCCGCGGCTGGCTGACTTGATACGATCGAAGAAATCCATCACCACCTCGGCCATCGGCAGCTCATAGGTGAGCTGGACCTGGGTCGTCATGAAGTGCATGTTCTTCTGGACGCCGCGCTTTTCCTCACACAGGGCTATCACATTTCCGATATGCTCCTGAGGCACCAGAATGTTCGCTTCTACGATCGGCTCACGCATTTCCTCAATGGAACCAATATCCGGAAGCCGGGACGGATTGTCTACCGACAGGGTCTCACCCTGTTTGGTAACCACCTCATAGATCACCGTTGGCGCCGTGGTGATCAGGTCGATGTCGTATTCACGCTCCAGCCGCTCCTGGATGATTTCCATGTGCAGCATGCCCAGGAAACCACAGCGGAAACCGAAGCCAAGGGCATCGGAATTCTCCGGCTCGAAAAACAGCGAGGCATCGTTGAGGGTCAGTTTTTCCAGGGCATCCCGGAAATCGTTGTAGTCGTCGGCGCTGACCGGGAACAACCCTGCATAAACCTGGGGTTTGACCTTCTTGAACCCCGGAAGCATAGGCGTCTGCTCGGCGAACTTCTGGTGGACGATGGTGTCGCCCACGGGCGCACCATGGATATCCTTGATTCCTGCCACCACGAAACCGACGTCGCCGGATTCCAGCACGTCGGTGTCCTTAGGCTTGGGATTGAAAATACCGACCTTGTCGGCGTTCCAGGCCTTGCCGGTGGATTTGATGACGATCTTGTCGCCCTTTTTCAGGGTACCTTCGGTCACCCTCACTAGCGACACAACGCCCAGATAATTGTCGAACCAGGAATCGATGATCAAGGCCTGCAGGGGCGCACTTCGGTCACCCTTCGGTGGTGGGATTTTCTTGATCAGATCTTCCAGAACATCTTCCACGCCCAGGCCACTCTTGGCGCTACAGCGGACCGCATCAGACGCTTCAATGCCAATGATGTCCTCGATTTCCGCCGCTACCCGTTCAGGTTCGGCCTGTGGGAGATCCATCTTGTTCAGAACCGGCACAACTTCGAGACCCTGCTCAATGGCGGTGTAGCAGTTAGCCACTGACTGGGCTTCAACGCCCTGCCCGGCGTCCACCACCAGCAGGGCCCCCTCGCAGGCATAGAGCGAGCGCGAAACCTCGTAGGAAAAATCCACGTGGCCCGGGGTATCGATAAAGTTCAGTTTGTATTCCTGCCCGTCACGGGCGGTGTAATTCAGCGTGACACTCTGGGCCTTGATGGTAATCCCTCGCTCACGCTCGAGATCCATGGAGTCCAGGACCTGCTCGGCCATTTCGCGGTCGGTCAGGCCGCCGCAAACCTGGATAAAACGATCTGCCAGCGTGGATTTACCATGGTCGATGTGGGCGATAATGGAAAAGTTACGGATTCGGCTCAGTTCAGTCACAGACGATGAATACTCAGTTAAGACGAAGGATTGAGCCCGGAAGGGCCGCTACCGGGATCCGGGAACGGCGTGATTTTACCGGTTACCGGCCGCCATTGCCATGATCAGGAAATCAGCGGCCGTTCGTATTGCCGGATAAGGAAACCGATGAGCGCATCCTCGTCCAGCGGATAGCTGAACAGGTTGCCCTGACACTGGGCGCAGCCGTGAGTTTTCAGGAAGCTCAGCTGCTGTGGGGTTTCCACACCCTCCGCAACCACCGTAAGGTGGAGCTTGCGGGCCAGGGCAATCACTGCGGAGGCCACATCCGTGGCACTGACATTGTAGGGAATGTCGCGAATGAACCGGTGGTCGATCTTGATAACATCCAGCGGCAGCTGCTGCAAAGCAACCAGTGAACAGGAGCCGGTGCCGAAATCATCCAGTATCAGACAGACCCCGAGATCATGGAGTGACACCAGCAACTCCCTGAGCATTCGCGGATCTTCATTGAGCAGCTCCGCCGGCATCTCCAGCTCCAGCCGCTCCGGCGAGACGCCCGTCTCGGTGATGACCTGTCGGATCATGTCGAGGAAGCCCGAATCGGTCAGTTGTCGAACAGACAGATTCACCGCCATTTTCAGGGATTCAAAGCCGGCCCGTTCCAGGGCCTGAGCCTGAATACAGGCCTGTCTCAAAGCCCATTCACCCAGGCGAACAATCAGGCCGGTTTCCTCGGCAAGACCGATGAACTGCTGTGCCGACACCAGCCCCTTCTCCGGATGATGCCAGCGCAGGAATGCCTCAACCCCAATCACCCGCTCACTGGCCAGATCAATCTTCGGCTGGTAATGCAGAACGAAGCGATCGCCATCCAGCGCCGTGGCCAACTCCTCCTGTTGCAGAAGCCGCCTTGCCGCCTTGATGTTCATGGCCGGGGTGAAGAACTGGAACGTATTCCGACCCAGCTCCTTGGCACGATACATCGCCAGATCAGCGTACTTCATCAGGGTTCCGGCGTCCTCACTGTCGTGGGGAATCATGGTGATGCCGATACTGACCGTGATGCCGACTTCGTGATCGTTCAGCCGGATTCGCTGGCAAAGACTGCGCAGAATGGTCTCTGCGACCTTGCCGGCAGCATCGGAGTCACTGATCCGGGACAGCAATACTACAAACTCATCGCCGCCGAGCCTGGCAACCGAGTCCTCCTCACGGACACAACCCACCAGCCACTGCGCCACCTGGCACAGCAGTTCATCGCCGGAATCGTGCCCCAGGGTGTCGTTGATACGTTTGAAGCCGTCGAGATCCAGGAACATGAGGGCAGCCGGCTCACCGCTCCGGCGACTGCGGCTGACCACGTGATTCAAACGGTCCCGGAACAGTTGCCGGTTCGCCAGGCCGGTAAGCGGATCATAGAATGCCAGCCTGTGCAGCTCGGATTGGGCGGCCTTGAGCTGGGTCAGATCCCGCAGGCTAAGCACAACGCCATTGACGCCTGGCACCGACAACATGGCCGTAAAGGTGCCCTCCATATCCCGCCACTGCCCCTTGGCATCACGGATACGGACCCGGATGACCGGCATCTGTTTGCCCGGCGACTGAACGGAATCGTCAAAGCCTCGCTGCAGCTGGGGCCAGTCGTCACCATGAACGAGCTCCTCAAAGTTCAGGGCCTGAACCTGATCCGGCTCGAAGCCAAGGATATCCAGGCTGGACGGGCTCGCGTACAGGGGCTGCCCGGCACGGTCCATCACCAGGGTGACATTGGCTGCGCCTTCGGTAATCGCCCGATAGCGGCCGGCACTGATCTGCGCCATCAGCCGTGAACGGATCAAGGCAAGCACGAAGAGGAACAACAGGGCACTGATCACCAGGCCACTGCCGAGGACGATCGGAGGCCGCGGATCCGAGGCCAGGAAATCAAATGCGGGCGTGGAGCGCGTCTGCAACAGCCAGTCTCGACCACCATGGCTGATGGTCTGACTCATCTGGAAACTGAATTCGTTGTCCAGGGACCCCAGATTGGAGCCATACATGAGGTTCTGCCGTTCCACGACTCCGGCATCGTAGATCCGGACATCAAGAAACGGCGAGATCAGGCCAACGATGCCGTCGATAAGATTGTTCATCCGGAAGGCACTGAACACATAGCCCGCCAGCATCATGCGACGCTCGGCCCGGATCTCGGGCACTTCTCCCCCCTGGTAGACGGGGTAATACATCAGAAAACTGGCCTGGTCTTCGCCGAGCTCTTCCTGAACCAGCACCACCTTGGCAGTCACCGTGGGGATCGCATCATCCCGGGCCTGCTCCATGGCCTGGCGATGAATGGGATCACTGAAGGCATCGTAGCCGAGGGCCCGTCGGTTCCGTTCCGTGCCAGGCTCCAGGTAGACCATGGGGTAGTAGTAGGGACCGCTACCCAGCGGGTTCACCAGGTAATTATGCACCCCTTCCGCGCGGACAGAGGCAATATGGTCGGCCATCTGGCGTACACCGATACGGCGAACATAGCCAATACCCTGAATGCCCGGGTAGTAGCGGTTGATATCAACCTTGTCCACGTATTCGCGCCATTGATCACGGGAAACGTCTCCGGCCACCGCAAACAGACCGGCACTGCCGGCCAGCACCTGCTCGTAATTCAGCAAGCGCTCTTCGATGGCGGATTTAAGCTGGAGCGATTGGGTGCGAAAACGGGCTTCCGTGCGGTCTTCAACCAGCCGGATAGACACCTGCCAAAGCAATAGGGTGACGGCAACGGCTACCGCGAAGACCAGCCAGGCGACCCAGGCATTGCGAAATTCCAGTAGCTTACGGAGAGAGAGTTCCTGTCTGTTCATCATGGGGCTGGTCCGTTCCATGGCCACTCATTTTTATTGATCCGCCGAGTATAACAAAAGCCCCCGCAAGTGTCGTTTCCAACACCTGCGGGGGCTCTATCTCAGGTAATCCGGATCAGCAGAAGGGTATCAGGGCTTCATCACCAGATACAGTGCCCGACCCTGGCGCACCACCCGGACCGATACCGCCTTGCCCTCGGGCAGCGACTGAACAGCCTCGCGGAATTCCTGCACCGATGTCACCTTCTGGCGATTCATTTCCGTGATCACATCGCCCGCACGGATGCCCGCTTCGGAAGCCGCACCCCGCGCAACGTTATTGACCACAACGCCGCCTTCAATACCCATTGAGTCGGCCATGTCCTTAGGAAGAGGTTCGACCATCATGCCCAGGGGCGCAGAGCCGGGACCATCACTGTCACTGGCCGGTGCGGAAGCCTGCTGGCTTCCCTCCTCGGGAAGGCGACCGATTTCAACCTGAAGCTCGATTTCCTCGCCACCGCGAAGCACTCTCAGTTCGGCAGTTTCACCAACCGGCGTGCGGCCAACCATGGGCGGCAAGTCAGAGGAAAGCTGCACATCTTCGCCGTCATAACTGAGGACGATATCCCCTGCCTGCAGGCCGGCTGCCTGCGCCGGCGAACCGGACATCACTTCGGCAATAAGTGCACCGCGGGGCCGCTTGAGACCAAAGGATTCGGCCAGATCACGGTTCACTTCCTGAATCAGCACCCCGAGCCAGCCACGGGAGACAGAGCCGTTGTCGCGCAACTGACGGAAGACGTTCATCGCATCGTCAATCGGAATGGCAAAGGAGACCCCCATGAAACCACCAGAGCGGGTGTAGATCTGGGAGTTGATACCGACCACTTCGCCCTCCAGGTTAAACAGAGGGCCACCGGAGTTGCCCGGGTTGATCGCTACGTCTGTCTGAATGAAGGGCACGTAGTTTTCCGATGGCAGGGAGCGACCCAGGGCGCTGACGATTCCGGCCGTTACCGTGTAATCGAATCCAAACGGCGAGCCAATCGCAAACACCCACTCACCAACTTTCAGATCCCGGGACCGACCTACCTGAACGACAGGCAGATCATCGCCGTTTTCAATTTTCAGCACGGCCATATCGGAACGAGGGTCTGTTCCAACCAGCGTCGCGGGCAGCTCGCGCCGGTCATTCAGCCGCACGATGATCTCATCAGCTCCCTCGACCACGTGATTATTGGTCAAGACATAACCGTCCGAGGAGACAATGAACCCGGAGCCCATGGAGCGGCGTGGCTGGGAGTTGCCAGGCCCACCTCCAAACGGAGACTGGGGGCCGCGGAAGAAATCCTGGAAAAACTCGGGAAGCTGTTCGAGCTGACGCTCATCAAACGGCATCCCGGGAGCGCCGGAATTGCGGCGCGTGGGCTCTGTGGTCGTACTGATGTTCACCACCGCACCGGCGTTATCTTCAACCAGCTCGGTAAAATCAGGCAGGCTTCGGGCTGAACTCGCCTGACTCCAGCCCGCCAACACCATGGCGGACAGCAAAATCAGCAAAGCGGCCGGCATCCTTCCGGGTATGAAATTACGTGACGACTGGGCAACTGCTGTTGCACTCGACATGTTGTACCCCCTGTTGTGCTTACACCTAGGCGTAGTTTTGAGTTCGGCCCACCGATTTTCAACTTACAAAACCGTAGGGTTTACAGACAGTTTTCAGAGGCTATCCGGCTTACCCGGACCAGGCGGGGCTCATACTCCTTGCCGCCCGCGTCTTGCAGTTTGCGTCCTGCGAAAAAACCCAGAGCCAGGCCAGCGACAGCGGCCAGCATCGCAGCGCCGTCGCTACCACCGGACATCTGGTGCCCGAGGATACTCGCGACAACCATCAGGATCAGTGGGACGGCGTAGACCAGAATGGAAGCACCCAGCAACGCCTGCTCATCGATTCCAATGGTTACTTCATCTCCCACCCTGGCATTGACCGAGTTCGTCACCAGAATCTGGTTGGCGCGCCCGCCCGAGGCAGCCGCCAGGACTTTCTGACCACAACCGTTGCGGGCAGCACAACTCTGACAGGCGCTGGTTCGGATCGTCTGGACCCAGACCTTGTCGCCCTTGAGCGCGACCACTTTTCCGGTTTCAGTAATCACGGCTCACCCGCACCCAGGGCCACCGAGTCTTCAATACGCACCGATTCGGCAACCTGGCGCGCAGTCTGCGGAGGCAGCTCACCCACGACGGTAACCAGAAAAGCGCTATCCCCTTCCGTCACCTGATGCATATAAACGGTGGTGGCGCCAATCAGGGAGGCGCCCGTCGGCATGCTAACCGGGCCAGCCGGCTCAACGAAGACCGAAAAAGCGGCCAGGCCATCGGAGAAGGCAACGGCCTGGCCCTTGCCGGAGCGGGGCGCCGCCGCAGGGACAAACCCTTCCGGGCGCCAGCCAAGCTGCCACCCATCCATACGCTGGACCACCGATGCCGTAACAGCGGGCTCATCCAGCGTTCTGGAAATTTCCCGGCCCTCGGTGCGGATCTCGAATTCGCTATCGGGAATGTCCTCGCCGATGTGCAGGCTGGTGAACTGAAACTGCTCGAGCACTTCCCCCTCGGCATTACGAACGTGACTCTTGACCAGAAGACCGGTGGATTTCTCCAGCCAAAGCCGATGACTGTAGCGGTAGGAATCCTTGGCGCTTAGCGCCACTGAAACCACGTCATACCCTGCAACCCGGTCCTCACCTTTCATTTCCGCCCGATACCAGTGGCTGACCGGCATCAGCTGACTGGTGAACGCTTCGGCGAACGGGCCTGAAGGAATCACCTGGTCAAGCTTGACGCGGCCTGTCTCAGGGAGCACGCAGACCACATTCATGCCTTTGCGAACAATTTCTCCACTGCCGCCGTCCTGCAGAACCAGCCGCTCCTCTACAACGCCATCATTGTAACGATGGGCAATCTGCATTGAGTGTACGCTCTCGCCCCGGGCGTATACGAACACACCGCGGTAGGACGTCATGTTCAGGGCCGGACCCAGCCTTTCAAGCCAGGCGGATGCCTCGTCTTCGTCCGCGGCAGCCGGCAGCGACCCAGCAAGCGCGAGCAAAAAACCCACGAGCATGGACAACGCACGGCTTGGGACAACATTAATTAAGACTCGAGGCATGATTAAACTCTCGCTCCGGGGTTCAGTAGCCGGCACCATTGGCACTGACCAGACGGGCATAGCCGACGGCGCCCCGCCCGGCGCCAACACTGTTGTGCTGTGCGTGTTCCAGCAGGTAGCGACTCATATACTCCCACTGTTCCTCATCAAGACCCTGCAGGGCAATTTCCCTGACCGGCTGGTCCTGCACAGGCGTTTCTGGTGCAGCTGCGGTCACCGGCTGAACCGGCCCGGTCGCGGATGAATCCCAACCGGCACCCGCACCGAACCCGACCAGCAGCGCCATGGCAACCATGGCGGCAGCCGGCCAGTGCCAGCGGCCGGACCTGGTGGCCTGTACGGCAGCTTCAGGCCTGACCGCGGTGGTGCCCCGCCCGTCAAGCCGTTCACGGACGCCCACACTGACGTCCATACCGTGGGCCGGCGAGTGGCCGTCATGCATAAGGTCGCGAACATCCTGCCAACGCTGCCACTGCGCCCGAACCTCGTCCTGGCGATCGTGGGAAAGCAGGCGACGTACCGAAAGTTCGTCAGCTTCGTCGTCCATCATGGCGGACAGTGTTTCTCTGAGACGATCATCCATGGGATGCAACCTCAATTACGTCACCGAGTGATTGAGTAAAGGCCCGAGATGCCGATCAACCGCATCCCGGGCCCTGAATATTCTTGAACGGACAGTACCGATCGGGCACTCGAGGATACCCGCGATATCCTCATAGCTCAGCCCATCGTATTCCCTGAGCAGAAAGGCAGAGCGCAACTCCTCAGGAAGCTGGGCGATCGCCTTGTTCAATTCTTTCTGGAGCTGTTCCCGTTGCAGGAGCCGTTCAGGCGAAGCGGTGTCACGCAGCCGTGAACCGTCATCGAAATTCTCCGCTTCCGCCGAGTCGGCACTG
>NZ_DDOI01000036.1:14822-22294 GCF_002341575.1 Marinobacter sp. UBA2498
CGGCACTGCCCTGCGGCCGCCGGCCGCGGGATTCCAGGTAATTCTTCGCGGTATTGACGGCAATCCGGTACAGCCATGTATAGAAGGCGCTGTCCCCGCGGAAGCGCTCGATCGCCCTGAACGCCTTTACGAAGGTCTCCTGGGTCAGATCCATGACTTCCTGACTGTCGTAGACGTACCGACTGATAATTGATGCGACTCTGGATTGGTACTTGACCACCAGAAGATCGAAGGCGGCGCGATCACCATTACGGACCTTGCGCACCAGCTGCAGATCCGTCTGGCTGTCCGGGTGATCGCCCTGTTGTTTCTCTGTATCAGGAGTCATGGACTGGTTGCCGGGGTTCCCTGATTTGATGGCCAGCTGTCCGGCCTGTACCAAGTTTCGCTGCGTCATTGATGCTATCCGGCGTCCGTTCATGAAACGGGCTAGACCACCGGTCAGGCGGCTCACCCTGTCAGGCCAAATAGACAGCAAGCGTAAAGTTTAGTTCAATACACGTCCACATTATGGCCTGCGATAACGACCCGATGCCACAGTCCTTCGAATACGATGTTCTCATTATCGGCAGTGGTGCTGCCGGCCTCACCGTCGCGCTCAATCTGCCGGAGCACCTGAAGGTCTGCGTGGTGAGCAAGGCCCAGATCAGCAGCGGCGCCACGCTCTGGGCACAAGGCGGTATCGCCGCAGTTCTGGATGATCAGGATTCCACCGAAAACCACATCTCCGACACCCTCAATGCTGGCGCAGGCCTGTGCCATGAGGACGCCGTGCGGTTCACGGTCGAACATGGCAGGGAAAGCATCAACTGGCTGATCGATTCCGGTGTCGATTTTACGCGGGATCAGGACGCCCACTACCACCTGACCCGTGAGGGCGGCCACAGTCATCGGCGCATCATTCATGCAGCCGATGCCACGGGGCATGCGGTCTCAACCACCCTCACCTCCCAGGCAGAGGCACGACCTAACATAGAACTCATGTCTGGTAGGGTGGCTGTGGATCTGATCACCAATCGCAAACTGTCCCTGCCGGGAAACCGATGCGTCGGTGCCTACATCCTGAACCTTGAAGACAACCATGTAGAGCTGTTCCGGGCACGATTCACAGTGATTGCCACCGGCGGCGCCTCCAAGGCCTACCGCTACACAACCAATCCGGACGGCGCTTCCGGAGACGGGATTGCGATGGCCTGGCGGGCCGGCTGCAGGGTGGCAAACATGGAGTTCAACCAGTTTCACCCTACATGCCTTTATCACCCCCACGCCAAATCCTTCCTGATCACGGAAGCCGTGAGGGGCGAGGGCGGCCTGCTGAAACTGCCGGATGGTTCCCGGTTTATGGATCGCTTTGACGAGCGTGGCGAGTTGGCGCCCCGTGATATCGTTGCCCGGGCCATTGACCACGAAATGAAACGACTGGGTGCTGATCATCTCTACCTGGACATCAGCCACAAACCCGCCGACTTTATAAAGCACCACTTCCCCACCATCTACGAGAAGTGTCTGGGCTTCGGTATCGATATTACCCGGGAGCCCATTCCCGTGGTTCCAGCCGCTCACTACACCTGTGGCGGAATCATGAGCGATGAACGTGCCCGAACCGATGTTAACCAGCTCTACGTGGTCGGCGAGGCTGCCTTCACCGGGCTCCATGGGGCCAACCGAATGGCCAGCAACTCCCTGCTGGAATGCCTGGTTTATGGCCGTGCGGCTGCGGCGGATATTGCCCGCCGGGAAGCCGACATTCCACCACCGCCAGAGGCACCAGACTGGGATGAAAGCCAGGTGCGGGACTCTGACGAAGACGTGGTAATCTCCCACAACTGGGACGAGCTTCGCCATTTCATGTGGGACTACGTCGGCATTGTGCGAACCACCAAGCGGCTGCAGCGGGCCAAGCACCGGGTGGATCTTTTGTCTGCGGAAATCGGCGAGTTCTACAGCAACTACCGTGTCACCAATGACCTGCTGGAACTTCGTAACCTGGTCACCGTGTCTGATCTCATCATATGTTCGGCACTGCAGCGCAGGGAAAGCCGAGGGCTGCACTACACTCTCGATTATCCGGGACTGATCAATGAGGTGCGTGATACCGTGCTGGTTCCCACCACCTACCGTACACTCGCGCCCTGAACGAACACCGTTTTTACACAGGATTCAATGGTAAACACTATGTCAGAGACACCTGCATCGTCTGAAAAAGCAGAATTCAACCGCCTCTGGTGGCATAGCCGTAGAGGCATGCTGGAGCTGGACAACCTTTTGATTCCCTTCATGGAAGAGGCCTTCCGCGATCTGGACGCTGAAGACCAGGCCCGCTACAAGAAACTGCTCACCTGCGAAGATAACGACATGTTTGAGTGGTTCATGCAACGCAGCCGCCCGGCCGATCCCGATCTTCAACGCATGGTCGACATCATTCTCAAACGTGTCCAGCCGGATTGAACTAACGCTCACGCCCTCGCTGCTGGTTGGCCTGCTTGCGGTGCTGCCATGGGTTTTGCTGCTGGCTTTCCTGTTGATGGCGCTACTGGCAGACAAATTCTGGCTTCTCGTTGCAATCCCCATTGCACTGTGGGGCGCCGCCCTGCAGTATCGGTCAAACGGGTTACTTATGGGCTGTGGTTCCGTGAGTGGTCTCCTGATCGAACACGATAAAATGTATGCCAGAATCGGAGACAAGCAGAGGGTAGAGGTTATTCCACTTGCCTCCAGCCGGATCTGGTCAGGCCTGGCACTCTTGAAACTTCGGCCTGCCGGCACCAGATTCCGGTCATACACTTCACTCCTGCTGGCACCAGTACCCGGAAGCCCGGGCAATGTTCCGGCGGAGGATTTCCGTCGTCTCAGGGTCTGGCTCAGACTGGGCCGCCCCCGGCGATCATCTCACTGATTCAATAACCTGGAGTACGCCATGACCGACACAGACGCTTCTGTATCTGCCGTTGCAGAGTATCCCCTGCCGGACAACGGTTGGGCGGATCTCGACAACCGCGTGGTTGTATGCGTCAGCGGCCCGGGCACCGACAAGTTTCTTCAGGGCCAGTTCAGCCAGAACCTCGATGAGGTAATCCCGGAGTATTCGCCGCGCGCGGCCGCAGCAACGCCCAAGGGTCGCGCCTACTGCCTCACACGTATGGTCCGTTCAGGCGACGATATCCTGATGGACTTTCCCGCCGAACTCGCTGACGACATCATCAGCCACTTGCGCAAATATCTGATGCTGTTTCGTGGAACCACTATGGAGGTGGTTCAGGAAACGAAGATTATAGGGATTCTGGGCGACGGCCTGGCAGAAACGCTCGCCGGAAAGCCACTGGATTCTCTGAAAGAGCCCGGGGACGCCTGCACACTCCCTGACGGCATCCTCGTGAAGACGCAATCGACAGCCGAGGGCACGCCCCGCTTCGAGTTCTGGCACACTGAAGAGGGCGAAGCAGCACTTCCCGCCAGCGCCCGTATGTCGGCGGCCGACTGGCAGGCCTCCGAAATCGCAGCGGGCGTCGCCTCCCTGACTACCGCCACACAAGAGTCCTTCGTGCCTCAGATGCTGAACTGGCAGCATGTGGGCGGCGTGCATTTCAAGAAAGGCTGCTACACGGGTCAGGAAGTGATTGCCCGCATGCACTTCCTTGGGCAATTGAAAAAGAGCCTTTTCCGCTTCCGTATTGAACAGTCAGAAGACTTGCCAACCCCCGGAACCGCATTATTTGCTGGCGAGCGGTCAGTCGGAGAAGTGGTCAATGCGATCAAATACCGCGACGGCAGCGTTGAATTACTTGCGGTGGTTCGCCACGATGCCGCTGAAAACGCCTTGCATCCGGAGGGCCTGTCACAGGTGACGCTGGAGCCAATGCCACTGCCCTACCCGGTGCCCGAAAGGGAAAAAAGCGCACAATCAGATACATAAGTTGACAGGCAAACGCGCCAGAATTTGCTATTTTGCTATGCAGCAGCTCACATATTTGATTGTTCGGACAGTGGCCCAGGCATTCTGGCCATTCTTCGAAATCTTTAAGCGGACCTTTACTGACCATGTCGAATATTGTTGAAACCATCAAAGCCGATCTCAACGCAGCCATCGAAAATGACAAGCTGGTGCTTCCCACCCTTCCGGAGGTAGCCCTTCAGGTCAGAGACATTGCGCAATCCGAGGATTCTTCAATAGCCGACTTGGTAAAGGTCATCAGCAATGACACGGCCCTGTCCGCACGCATCATCCGGGTGACCAACAGCCCGCTGTTCCGGGGCAGCCGAGCCATTGAGAACCTGAACATGGCGGTAAGTCGCCTCGGTATGGCCTACACCAGCAACCTGGCCATGGGCCTGGCCATGGAGCAGATGTTCCAGGCCACGTCCGACATGATCGACAAGCGCATGCGGGCCACCTGGCAGACCAGTACCGAAGTGGCCGGCGTCTGCCACGTTCTGGCGCAACACTACACCAAACTCAAGCCGGACCAGGCTACCCTTGCAGGCCTTGTGCATCTGATCGGCGTACTGCCCATCCTGCGCTATGTAGAAGACCAGGACATCCAGATCAGCAGCATCATGCTGGACAACGTGGTTGATGAACTGCATCCGAAGATCGGGGCGACAATCCTCAAGAAGTGGGATTTCCCGAAGGAGCTTCAGAACGTTCCCCTAGAATACGCCAACTTCAACCGTGAGGTGCCGGCGGCCGACTATGCGGATCTCGTGATGGTTGCCAACCTGCAGCTGGTTGCGGGTTCGGAGCATCCGTGGACGGAGATGGACTGGACGAAGATTTCGGCCTTTGATCGTCTGGGGTTGGATCCGAATATCGACATGAGCGAGGAAGAGGATCTGAACGCTCAGATGGAAGCGGCGATGGCGCTGCTTCAGTAATTTTTTGCCTCTGGGAGTTTGACCGCCCGTCTTCAGGATGGGGTCAGGCTCCCAAAACACGCTGTGAATACTTCCCTGTACGCTCGGCTCCGCCATCCATGGCTCCGCACGGTTTTGGGAGCCTGACCCCATCCCGAAGACTACTTGCGGACATGCCCTCAGCTCTTCTTGTATCTCTCGATCAGCTCAGCTTTGCTTGGCAACGCCCAGTTAACGGTGGGCTTTCCCTGCTGCTCCAGCCAGTCGTTGGCCTTTGAGAAGTGCTTGCAACCAAAGAAGCCCCGGTAAGCACTCAGGGGTGACGGGTGAGGGCCGTCCAGGACCAGGTGTTTGGAGCGGTCGATGTGTTGGCCTTTCTTTTTGGCGTAGCTGCCCCAGAGCAGGAATACCACGCCTTCCCGTTCCCGGTTGATGGTTTCGATGACTTTGTCGGTGAAGGTTTCCCAGCCTTTGCCCTGGTGGGCGCCGGCCTGGCCCTGAACGACGGTTAAAACGCTGTTGAGCAGCAGTACGCCCTGCTCGGCCCAGGGCTGCAGGCAGCCGTGGTCCGGGGGAGCGATACCCAGGTCGTCCTGTATTTCCTTGAAGATGTTCACCAGTGAGGGCGGGATGGCCACGTTCGGGCGCACGGAGAAGCACAGGCCGTGGGCCTGGCCGGGACCGTGGTAAGGGTCCTGGCCTAGAATGACCACTCTCACGTTATCGAGCGGCGTGCTGTTGAGGGCGTTGAAGCAGTGTTGGCTGGCGGGAAACAGGACTTTTCCGGCCTGTTCCTCGGCGGCGAGGAACTCCGCCAGGCCCTGCATGTAGGGCCGGCGGAATTCTTCCGCGAGATGCTCTTTCCAGCCCCGGTCGGGCCTGAGCTGGCTGGCCAGTACCTCAACCGGGCTCATGGATCACTCCTCGTCTTTACGGCTGTCGGCCTTGTGCTCGGGGCGCATGGCCGGGAACAGGATAACGTCGCGGATTGATGCCGAGTTGGTCAGCAGCATGGCCAGCCGGTCGATTCCGATACCTTCACCGGCGGTGGGCGGCAGGCCGTATTCCAGGGCCATCACGTAGTCTTCATCGTAGAACATGGCTTCGTCGTCACCGGCCTCTTTCTCGGCCACCTGGGCCTGGAAGCGCTCCGCCTGATCTTCGGCGTCGTTCAGCTCCGAGAAGCCGTTGGCGATTTCGCGACCGCCCACGAAGAACTCGAAACGTTCGGTGACGAACGGGTTGCTGTCTTTGCAGCGGGCCAGGGGCGACACTTCTTTCGGGTACTCGGTGATAAATGTCGGCTGCATCAGGCGATGCTCCGCCGTCGCCTCGAAGATCTCGATCTGGACTTTGCCCAGGCCCCAACCATCCTTGAGATGAATACCAAGGTTTTTCGCCACCTGGCGGGCACTGGCGTCGTCCGCCAGCTGTTCCGGCTTGATGTCCGGGTTGTAGCGCAGGATGGCGTCGACCACGGTCAGGCGCTCGAAGGCTTTACCAAAATCGTACTCGACGGTTTCTTCGCTGCCATCCGCCAGGGTGCGGGTGTTCACGACGGTCGTCGTACCCAGCACTTTCTGCGTAATGCTGCGCAGCATGTCTTCGGTCAGATCCATCAGGTCGTTGTAGTCCGCGTAGGCCTGATAGAACTCCACCATGGTGAATTCTGGATTATGACGGGTGGAAAGCCCCTCGTTCCGGAAGTTCCGGTTGATCTCGAACACCCGCTCAAAGCCGCCGACGACAAGACGCTTCAGGAACAATTCCGGGGCAATACGCAGGTACATGTCGATACCCAGCGCGTTATGGTGGGTCACGAAGGGCCGCGCCGTGGCGCCGCCAGGAATCACCTGCAGCATCGGGGTTTCAACTTCCATGAAGTCCCGGTCGGTGAAGTACTGACGCATGGCGCTGATGATCTTCGAGCGCGCATAGAACACCCGACGACTGTCCTCGTTGACCATCAGATCGACGTAGCGGTGGCGGTAACGGGCTTCCGTATCGGTCAGGCCCTTGTGCTTTTCAGGCAACGGGCGCAGGGACTTGGTGAGCAACACGTACTCGTCCATGGTCACGTACAGATCGCCCTTGCCTGATTTGGACAGGGTGCCTCGCACTCCCACGATGTCCCCCAGATCCCAGTGCTTGGTGTCTTTCTGGACATCCTTGGACGCGTAGATCTGGATCCGGCCAGTCATGTCCTGGACCACCTTGAATGCCTTGCGATCGAGCATCATGCGGCCGGCAATGGCCACCTTGATACCGAGGGACTCCAGCTCTTCCTTGGTTTTTTCACCGTATTTCGCCTGCAGTTCGGCGGCGGTGGCGTCACGACGAAAGTCGTTCGGGAAGGCGTTGCCCTGGTCGCGCATTTCTGACAGTTTGGCGCGGCGCTCGGCAATCAGCTTGTTGTCCTCATGCGGTGCGGCATTCTGAGTTTGATCAGTCATTTTGGCTCACTAGGAATCGGGTTGTCCGGGTTAGCGTGGCAAAGGCGCTGGTTACAGCGCCATCTTCAGGCTGGCTTCGATGAACTTGTCAATGTCACCGTCCAGCACCGACTGGGTATTACTGGTTTCTACCTTGGTGCGCAGGTCCTTGATACGGCTGTCGTCCAG
>NZ_DDOI01000036.1:22500-25816 GCF_002341575.1 Marinobacter sp. UBA2498
CGCTCCTGCATCTCACGCTCAAACAGCTTCGCCTTGAGCTGTTTCATGGCCTGGTCCTTGTTCTGATGCTGGCTTCGACCAGCCTGACAGGCCACGACAATACCGGTGGGATTGTGCGTCAGACGCACCGCCGACTCGGTCCGGTTAACGTGCTGACCACCGGCGCCGGAGGCACGGTAAACATCCACCCGAAGATCCGCCGGATTGATTTCAATTTCGAAGCTGTCATCCACTTCCGGTGACACAAACACGGAAGAGAAAGACGTATGCCGACGGTTGCCGGAATCGAATGGTGACTTACGCACCAGACGGTGAACGCCGGTTTCGGTACGCAGCCAGCCATAGGCGTAGTCGCCCTGGATGTGAATGGTGGCGCTTTTGATACCCGCCACATCGCCTTCCATCAGCTCGACAATTTCGGCCTTGAAGCCCCGACGCTCTGCCCAGCGCAGGTACATGCGCAGGAGCATGTTGGCCCAGTCCTGGGCTTCGGTGCCACCAGAGCCAGCCTGAATATCCAGGTAGGCGTTGTTGGCGTCCATTTCGCCGGAGAACATGCGGCGGAATTCAAGCTTCTCGAGCTCTTTATCAAGGGCCTCAAGATCTGATTCGATCTCGGCAACGGTGCCCTCATCCTCTTCTTCTGCGGCAATGTCCAGCAGGCCCTCAGCGTCTTCAAGGCCGGAGGTGAGGTTGTCGATGGTCTTGACGATCAGCTCAAGATCGGCGCGCTCTTTGCCCAGAGCCTGAGCCCGCTCGGGGTCGTCCCAAACACTCGGCTGCTCCAGTTCGCGCTCAACTTCGGTCAGTCGCTCACTACGCTGATCGTAGTCAAAGATACCCCCTGAGCGCTTCAGTGCGCTCACGAAGCTCTTTAATCTTCGTCACAATGGGATTAATTTCCATGAAACCCTTACTCGCTCTAGAAAATGGAGAGTAAAAACAGAGGCGGGATTCTACCGGAAATCGGTTTGTAAATCAGCCTGCGGGTTTCCGTGAATCAGGCAAGAGGCTCGAGGTAATCCACCAGAAGCTGGAGATTGGTGCGCCCCCGGAAGGTATTGGCATCCGGCTTGTAAACCACCCGCGCACCGGTGCGCGTGTAATCAGGCACTTCCGGCCCGGTATTGAAGGCAATACCGTCGATGATCCCGCCGCCTTCGACAGGTTGCAACACCAATTTCAGATGGTTTTCGCCGACTATCCGCTGGCTGACCACCCGGAACTCGCCGTCGAACAGTGGCTCCGGGAAATGCTGCCCCCATGGGCCGGCGCGTTTGAGCAGCGCGGCGGTGTCCAACGACAGTTCACTTGCGCCCAGAGGCCCATCGGTTGTGATCGCCGCCTCCAGATCCTCGGCCGAGAGGGTGTCTCGAACGGCCTGATCGAAGGCCTCGGAAAAGGCATCCAGATCATCCCTGGCGAGGGTCATGCCCGCAGCCATCGCGTGACCGCCAAATTTTTTCATGATCCCCGGATGACGTGAGTCGACCACGGCAAGCACATCCCGGATATGAAGCCCGGGAATGGAGCGAGCAGAACCTTTGATGTCTTCGCCGTTTTCGTCCGGCGCAAAGGCAATGGTCGGTCTATGGGTCTGCTCACGGATACGGGCAGCCAGAATTCCAATAACGCCCTGGTGCCAATCGGTATCGAAAAGCGCAAGCCCCCAGGGCAGTCCATCCAGGTCCAGCGACATTGAAGACAGCAGATCCTGGGCCTGGGCTTTCATGTCCTTTTCGATGGTGCGACGTTCCCGGTTGAAGGTATCCAGCTCCCGGGCCAGTCGGCGAGCCTCGTCCGGACTGTCTGCCAGCAGGCAGGCAATCCCGATACTCATGTCATCCAGCCGCCCGGCGGCATTCAGGCGGGGCCCGACCACAAATCCAAGGTCGGTTGAGCTGATCGCCGTGTGGTCCCGGCCAGCGACTTCCAGCAGCGCCAGGATACCGGGACGGGCCTCACCCTGGCGTATCCGGCGCAAGCCCTGCTCCACGAAGATCCGGTTGTTGTGGTCCAGAGGCACAACATCAGCCACAGTACCGAGCGCCACGAGGTCCAGCAGGCACCCCAGGTTGGGTTCGGGATCAGGCAGGCGATTGGTTTCCCGGAGCTGCTTGCGCAACGCTGTGAGCACGTAAAACATGACGCCAACACCGGCCGCGTTCTTGCTCAGGAAAGGACAACCCGGCTGGTTTGGATTGACGATGGCATCGGCATCCGGAAGCTCTTCGCCGGCCAGGTGGTGATCGGTCACCACCACTTTCACGCCAAGTTCCTTGGCCGCGCGAACGCCTTCAACCGCGGATATGCCGTTATCAACGGTGACCATCAGGTCCGGGAGCTGACCCTCGTCGCGCAGGCGTTCAATAATACCCGGCGTCAGGCCGTAGCCATCTGCAAACCGGCTGGGCACGCGAAAGTCGATACTCTGCAGACCCAGCATGGAGAGTCCAAGCATGGCAACGGCTGTACTGGTAGCACCATCGGCGTCGAAATCGCCGAGCACAAGCACCCGCTGCTGCTGATCGATAGCCTCGGCAAGAAGCTCAACGGCCCGGTCAATACCTCTCAGAGACAGGGGTGAAGCCAGGTGTTTCAGGGTGTAGCTCAGCTGCTCATCAGAAGTTACGCCACGGGCAGCGTAGAGGCGGCGAAGCAAGGGAGGCAGGTTTTGCCCCCAGTCCGGAAGGGTATCGGGCTGGGGGCGACGCAGGATCTTTTTTGGTGTCATACCCGATCAGGCGTTTTTCCAGTGCTTGGCAATGAATGCCTGCACACCGTCGATATTATTATCCAATACGGTATACCGCTCTTCCCGCTCGAACAGGTCGGCCATATGCGCCGGCAGCGGTGGCTCTACACTGACGCCAGACTCTGCCACGGCATCCGGGAACTTGGCCGGGTGTGCGGTACCCAGGGTAATCATTGGCACCACCTGATCACGGCGGCAGTTGCGCGCTGCACGGACGCCGATGGCGGTGTGAGGATCCAGCAGATACTCGTTCTGCTCGTAGATCTCACGAATGGTGTCGCAGGTGGCCTTGTCGTCCACCGCATCGCTGTCAAAAAGCTTGCGCGCATGCTTCCAGCGATAGTCCTCAATACTGACGGGCCCCTTCGCAGCGTTTTCCAGCAGGGTTTTCACCGCCAGCCCGTCCCGGCCGTGGAGATCAAACAGCAGGCGCTCAAAATTGCTGGACACCATGATATCCATACTCGGAGACAGGGTGTGTTCGAGTTGGTGCTGCTCGTATTTGTTGCCACTCATGAAGCGATGCAGAATATCGTTACGGTTGGTGGCAATGACCAGCTG
>NZ_DDOI01000036.1:25894-50961 GCF_002341575.1 Marinobacter sp. UBA2498
ACCAGCTGGGAGATTGGCAGCCCCATCTTCTTGGCAAGGTAGCCGGCAAAGATATCGCCGAAGTTCCCGGTGGGCACGGAAAACGCCATGCTCCGATCCGGACCGCCCAGTGCCAGGGAGGCATGGAAGTAGTAGACGATCTGGGCCATGATCCGGGCCCAGTTGATGGAGTTGACAGCTGCCAGCTGGGTTTTGCCACCCAGGAACGACTGGTTGCCGAAACTCTCCTTCACCATGCGCTGACAGTCGTCGAAGTTGCCACGCACCGCAATGTTGTGGATGTTTTCACCCTGAACGGTGGTCATCTGACGGCGCTGAACCTCTGACACCCGCTGGTAGGGGTGCAGAATGAAAATATCCACGTGCTCGCACCTGCGACAACCCTCAATGGCAGCCGAGCCGGTGTCACCGGAAGTCGCTCCCATGATAACCACGTGCTGCTTGCGCTTTTCCAGAACATAGTCGAGGAGACGCCCTAACAGCTGGAGGGCGAAATCCTTGAACGCCAGCGTCGGACCGCGGAAAAGCTCCATCACCCACTCGTTGGTATCCAGCTGAACCAGCGGGGCCACGGCCTTGTGGGCGAAAACCGAGTAGGTCTCGTCCAGCATCTTGCGGAAATCATCCGCAGGGATAGCGTCATCCACGAACGGGTACATGACGTTGAACGCCAGCTCACTGTACGAAAGCCCGCGCCAGCTCCGGATTTCTTCCAGATCAAAATGTGGCAGGGATTCAGGAACATAGAGGCCGCCATCTGTCGCCAGACCGGTCAGCAGAACATCCTCAAAGCCCAGTGCGGGCGCTTCACCCCGCGTACTGATGTATCTCACGTTCGTACCTGTCAGTTGAAGTTTTCAGCGCGGATGCGGACAACATGGCCATCGGTGTCGGACAGAGCTTCCAACTCTTCGATCGCACGGTTGATCTGGCGCTCCTGAACGGTATGGGTCAGGATGATCACCGGAATACGTCCGTCCTTCAGCTCGGATTCCTTCTGCATGATCGACTCGATATTGATGCCATGCTCACTCAGAATGGAGGCAATCTTGGCCAGCACACCCGGACGATCCAGAGCGGTAATGCGCAGGTAGTAGGCAGACTGAATGTCCTCCATGGACAGCACATCCAGGTCTTCCATGGCGTCCGGTGAGAAGCCAAGGTAGGGCACACGCAGCTTGCTTTCGGTCGCCACGGCACGGGCCACATCGACGATATCGGCAATAACAGCCGACCCGGTTGCCTCATCCCCTGCTCCGGGACCGTAATACATGGTCTGGCCAACGGCATCGCCATCCACCAGGACCGCGTTCAGGACACCATCAACCTGGGCAATCAGATGACTCTGGGGCACCAGGGTCGGATGCACACGCAGCTCGATGCCATCATCGCGGCGACGGGCAATGCCGAGGTGCTTGATGCGATAACCCAGCAATTCGGCGTGAGCAATGTCGTAAGGGGTAATCTTCGAAATGCCTTCGGTGAAGCCTTTCTCGAACTGAAGAGGCACGCCAAACCCGGCTGATGCCAGTATGGTCAGCTTGTGGGCGGCATCAATGCCTTCCACATCAAAGGTCGGATCTGCTTCGGCGTACCCAAGATCCTGGGCTTCTTTGAGAACCTCGGAAAATTCCCGACCGGCACGCATTTCGGTCAGGATGTAGTTCCCGGTGCCGTTGATGATGCCGGCAATCCAGTCAATGCGGTTTGCCGCCATACCCTCACGAACAGCCTTGATGACCGGGATACCGCCGGCGACACCCGCCTCGTAAGCCACCACAACACCAGCCTTCTCGGCCGCCTCGAAGATTTCGTTGCCGTGGACGGCAATCAGGGCCTTGTTCGCGGTAACCACGTGCTTGCCGTTGCGGATTGCCGCCAGCACCAGCTCTTTGGCCGCATCATAACCACCGATGAGCTCGACCACGATATCCACGTCGGGATCGTTCACCACGTCGTAAATGTCGGTGCTGAAGGGCACATCGCCGAGGTCCATATCCTCGCGAGCCCGGCGACTGGCAACCCGGGTAATCCGGATATTGCATCCGGCCCGACCGGCAATCAGCCTGGCGTTGCGGGTCAAGACATTAAAGGTACCGCCGCCGACGGTTCCCAATCCGCAGATTCCGACACTGACGTCTTTCAAACTCTCACCTCTGATCCCGAAGGGGTGCTGATGAATTATATTAGGCGGGCATAGTATACCGATTCAGGCCTCACTGAATAAGCCCTGAATCGGATCCTTCGAAAATACCGTGTAACGCATCCCGTACGATAGGTGCGCCAGGATTTCAGAGTAGCCCGAGGCCTTCCGCCAGACGCTGGGCCGGGACATAGCCACGAACCATGTTGCCATCTTCCAGAACAATGGCAGGTGTCCCTGTGACCCCTACCCGGCCACCAAGCTCATACTGCTCGCCCACCGGATTTTCGCAACTTGCGTCGGGTACTGAGCGGCCGGCCTTGGCTGCGTCCATGGCCGCCTGCTGATCGTCAGCACACCAGACCGACTCATACTTCTTGAAAGACGCTGTATTGGGGCCGGACCGTGGAAACGCGTAGTAATTGACGGTAATGCCATAGCCATTCAACTGCGGCACCTCGTCATGCAGCTTCCGGCAGTAAGGGCAGTCGATATCAGTAAACACGTTTACCACGGCCTTTTCGTTTTTCGCCGGGAAGCTGATAACTCCCTTGTTACCATAGTCCGCCATCATTTCGCGACGGGCCTCCGTGCGGGCGGCTTCGGTGACATTGGCAATGCCCTGATCGGTAATCTTGAGAAGATCTCCCGTCATCAGGTACTGGCCGTCCTCGGTCGCGTAGATGGTGTCGCCATTGTTGCTCTGAACCTCATAGAGGCCCTTGGCTTCGGATTCCTTTACCGACACCACCTTGAGGCCGGGGACGGCCTGGGTCAGACGCTCGGAAATCCGGTCTTCCACTTCACCGGCACTGACGCTCGCCGCGCCAAAGGCACCCAGGACAACTCCAAGCGCCACAACCACATGTTTCATATTCATTCTGGCAAACAACCTTTTCCAGTAAACAGTTAAACAACCCGGGCAGTATTGGCACAGGCCGGGAATCAATTCAATGCGACAAGTACAGAAAAAGAAAGTTCACCCCCGCACGCGCAAACAGCCGCTTCATCAGCCCCTGGGATGGTGAGCCTGGTGCAGCGACTGGAGACGCTGACGAGCCACATGGGTGTATATCTGGGTCGTTGACAGATCCGAGTGACCCAACAGCATCTGTACAACACGGAGGTCCGCACCATGATTCAGAAGGTGCGTGGCAAACGCATGCCTCAGGGTGTGGGGAGACAGGTGCTTGCGAATACCGACTCGCACAGCGTAATGCTTGATGCGATGCCAGAATGTCTGGCGGGTCATCGCCGCTGCCCGATTACCCGGGAACAGCGCATCGCAGGAGCGGCCTTTCAGAAGCTCCGGCCGGCCTTCCTTCATGTACTTCAGCAGCCAGTCCACCGCCTCCTCCCCCAGGGGCACAAGCCGTTCCTTGTCACCCTTGCCGGTGATCCGAATGACGCCCTGGCGCAGATTTACCTGATCAACCCGCAGCTCTGTCAGCTCTGAGACCCTCAGACCACAACCATAGAGTATCTCGAGCATGGCCTTGTCCCGGAGCTCGATGGCAACACTCGGGTCCGGTTCGCAAAGCAGCGCATCCACCTCTTCCTCGGTGAGAGAATCCGGAAGACGCCGGGGCAACCTCGGGCTGTCGATCCGCAGGGTCGGATCCTCAGCGATCAGCCCTTCGCGTAGCAGAAAGCGGTAAAAACGCCGAAGTCCGGACAGCCGCCGGGCCGCCGTAGAGCTCTTGATCCCTTCCGCCAACCCCCGCGACATCCAGGCCAGAAGGTCGGTTCGGCGAACATCAGTCAGCGCGGGCTTGCCAGGCTGGCTTTCCAGCCATTCCGCCAATCGCGACAAATCACTCCGGTAGGCCTGCCGTGTCTTTTCCCCAAGCCCGTCTTCCAGCCAGATGGCATCAACGAACCGCACAATGACTGATTCATCTTCCGCTTTCATGGCAAGTTCCCAGACTTCGAACGTCCTACGACAAGCATACCGGAACGTCAGACACAAAAAAGGCAGCCCGGGGCTGCCTTTTTCTGCCTGCTGTTCAGCGCTCTGCTGATCAGCCCAGCTTTTCCTTGATACGAGCCGCCTTACCAGACAGGTCGCGCAGGTAGTAGAGCTTGGCCTGGCGAACATCGCCGCGACGCTTCACGCTGATGCTGTCGATCAGCTTGGAGAAGCTCTGGAAGGTACGCTCAACACCAACACCGTAAGAGATCTTACGTACGGTGAAAGAGGAATTCATGCCACGGTTACGCTTGCCGATGACGACACCCTCGAACGCCTGCAGACGCTCACGGTTACCCTCGGTTACGCGAACCTGAACGACCACGGTGTCGCCCGGCGCAAACGCAGGGATTTCCTTGGTCATCTGTTCTGCTTCAAGTTGACTGATGATGTTGTTCTTGCCGCTCATCGTAATGCTCCTGATACCCAATCTGTTAATGCCCTGATCATTCAGAGGCACCCGGTTCGTTCAAAATCTCTTCCAGCAGCTCACGCTCTTCGTCCGTAAACACCCGCTTTTCCAGCAGGTCGGGGCGTCGCTCCCGGGTTCGCCTCAACGACTGCTTCAGCCGCCAACGCCGGATCTGATCATGGTGACCGCCCAATAAAACATCCGGCACCGCCTGACCTTCGTAAACTTCGGGCCGGGTGTAGTGCGGACAATCCAGCAAACCGTCGGCGAAAGAATCCTGCTCTGCCGACTGCGCATGACCCAGCGCTCCGGGGATGAGGCGTGTAACCGCATCGATAACAGCCATCGCTGCCAATTCGCCACCGGAAAGCACAAAATCACCCAGTGACACTTCCCGATCGACTTCCGTCGCTATCAGGCGCTCATCAACACCCTCGTACCGGCCCGCCACCAGAATCAACTGCTGCTCTGCAGCAAGCGACTCGACAACAGACTGGTTCAGAGTCTCGCCCTGGGGCGAGAGGTAAACCACACAAGGGCTTCCGGGTGCTGCTTCCCTTGCCGCATGGATTGCGTCCCGGAGAGGCTGAATTTTCATCAGCATACCCGGGCCACCGCCATATGGCCGGTCGTCTACCGTGCGATGCCGGTCGTGGGTAAACTCACGGGGATTCCAGCTGCGGAAAGTCAAAAGACCATCCCGGACTGCCCTTCCCGTAATCCCGTAATCCGTTACCGCACTGAACATATCCGGGAACAGACTGACTGCGCCAATCCACACCCGTCAGAACTCCGGATCCCAGTCCACCACCATGCGCTTTGAATCCAGATCAACATTCTGGACCACTTCGCCAGGCAGATAAGGAATCAGACGCTCACGTTGATCGATGGAACCTGCCGTAGCCTGTACCACCAGAACATCGTTGGATCCGGTTTCCATAAGATGGTGCACTTTACCAAGGCACTCATCATCGACCGTATACACATCAAGACCTTCCAGCTGAAACCAGTAGAACTCCCCTTCAGGAAGTTCCGGCAACTCAGCTGTCGAGACCCTGACTTCGGCACCGCAATACGTGCGGGCCAGATCACGGTCGTTAATACCTTTCAGCCTGACGACGATCCCCTGCCCCTGGCGGCGACCTTCCTCAAGCTTGGCCGGAATACGCTTACCATCCAGATCAAGCGTCCAATCGGGATAGTTCAGTATTCCGTCTTTGGGATCGGTGTAGGAGAAGACCTTGAGCCACCCCTTGACCCCAAACACCGAGGTAATCCGGCCGATCACAGTTTCCTGCGAATTCTGTGTCATGCCATAAACCCCGGTATCAGTACTGTCTTACCCAGCAGCCTTCAGCAGCTGTGCAACGCGCTCGCTGGTCTGCGCGCCTTGACCGAGCCAGAAATCGACACGCTCACGATCAACGCGAAGGCTCTCTTCCTGACCACGGGCAACCGGGTTGAAGAAACCTACACGCTCAATGAAACGACCGTCGCGAGATTTGCGGCTGTCGGTGACTGTCAGATGGTAGAACGGGCGCTTCTTGGAGCCACCACGAGCCAAACGGATAATTACCATTTAACCAATATCCTATTCTGTTGAACGAACTTTGTACGATTCACGCCTGCTGAACACCAGCTGACGCGAAGACCCATACTCGAAAGGGGCGCTATTCTATGCTAAAAAAGCGCCAAAGAAAACAGCAAAACCAGTTGTTTCCCCGTTTTCCATGTAAGGCTTTTTACATACGGCCAAACGGAGGCATTCCGCCCCCTCCACCGCCGCCCGGGGGCATCATGCCACCCATGCCGCGCATCATATTCGCCATGCCGCCTTTCTTGCCAAACTTTTTCATCATCTTCTGCATTTGCTTGTGCTGTTTCAGCAGACGATTGACGTCCTGGATCTGGGTTCCAGACCCCGTGGCGATACGGCGCTTGCGGGAATTGTTGATCACATCCGGGTAACGCCGCTCTTTTGGCGTCATGGAGCAAATGATCGCCTCCATCTGCCCCATGGACTTGTCGTTGACCTGTTGCTGCGCCACCTGGGCCATCTGCCCCATGCCGGGCAACTTGTCGAGCAGGCCACCGATGCCACCCATGTTCTTCATCTGCTGAAGCTGATCCCGAAAATCCTCCAGATCGAAGCTTTTGCCCTTTTTGATTTTCTTGGTGAGCTTCTGGGCCTTCTTCTGATCAAGCTTGCGCTCTGCCTCTTCAATCAGCGAGAGCACATCGCCCATACCCAGGATCCGGGAGGCAACCCGGTCCGGATAGAACGGCTCCAGCGCATCAGACTTTTCACCAACACCCAGGAACTTGATCGGCTTACCGGTAATGTGACGAACAGACAAGGCGGCACCGCCACGGGCATCGCCATCGGTTTTGGTCAGCACCACGCCGGTCAGCGGCAGGGCATCGTTGAACGCCTTGGCGGTGTTGGCGGCATCCTGGCCCGTCATGGCATCGACCACGAACAGGGTTTCAACCGGGTTGACCGCTTTATGCAGCCGACCAATCTCTCCCATCATCTGTTCGTCGACGTGGAGTCGGCCGGCGGTATCAAGAATTACCACATCAATGTGCTTCTTCCTGGCCGCGGCAATGGCACCCTCGGCAATATCAACCGGGTCCTGATCGGCACTGCTCGGGAAGAACTCGACACCCACTTCGCCAGCGAGGGTTTCCAACTGGCGAATCGCCGCCGGACGGTAGACGTCGGCGCTGACCACCAGGACGGATTTTTTCTGCCGCTCTTTAAGGAAGCGCGAGAGTTTGGCGACCGTGGTCGTCTTACCTGCACCCTGCAGACCCGCCATCATGACTACGGCCGGCGGCTGGACGTTCAGATTGAGGGATTCATTACCCTCGCCCATGACGCGTTCCAGCTCCTGCTGGACAACTTTCACAAAGACCTGGCCCGGCGTCAGACTGCGCTGCACCTCCTGGCCAATGGCACGCTTGCGGACGCCCTCAACAAAGTCCTTCACCACCGGCAGGGCGACATCCGCCTCCAGCAGCGCCATGCGCACTTCCCGCAGGGTGTCCTTTATATTGTCATCAGTGAGGCGCGCCTGGCCGGAAATCTTGCGCAGACTGCCGGAAAGTCGGTCTTGGAGGTTCTCAAACATGTTGCTCTTCCGTACCCCGGATAAATTGAGTGCGTGAATCGGCAGAGCCGGCGACGACTCCTTGATTCCAGTTGCATAATCGCGACATTATAACCAGACTATCGCCCTGAAACGACCAGCCCGGTCAAATCGGCGCAAACCAGCGCCGATCCCCAGTCAGAACAGTGGTTAATAAGGAAGTCATGGGAACGCTGATTCTCGCGGTCACCTCTCTTTTTCTTTACAGCGTCGGTACCGCGCTGCAGGCCCTGCATTTCAGAGGCCGGGTTCAAAGCAACATTGCCATTACTACCCTGATTGGCGTTCTCGCCCTGACCAGCCACGGACTTCTCATTGGCCAGACAGTCCACCACGACGGCGGCTTCGATTTCAGTTTTTTCAAAAGCTCCGTGCTTATTTCCTGGCTGATCGTCTTCCTTCTATTGGGACTCAACCTTAAAAAGCCGGTGCAAAGCCTGTTTCTCGGCGTGTACCCGCTGGCCGGCCTCACCATTATTCTCGCCCTGGTTACCCATGGACCCTCGAGACTGGTGTCCGAGCAAAGCTACGGCATGCTCTCCCATATTGCGCTTTCGGTGACAGCCTACAGCCTCTTTACTCTGGCGGCCATCCAGGCGGTTCTACTTTACTTCCAGAATCGCCAACTGAAGCACAATTACAACAGCCTGCTGGTTCGTAACCTGCCACCTCTTCAAACCATGGAGTCGCTGCTGTTCGAGATGGTCTGGGCTGGCGTCGTCATGCTGATTCTGGCCATTGTGACCGGCGCCCTCTTTATAGAGGATCTCTTTGCCCAGAATCTCGCCCACAAGACCCTGTTCTCGATCCTGTCCCTGCTTGTGTTTGTGGCGCTCCTGATTGGTCGTTACACCAAAGGCTGGAGGGGCATCACCGCCAGCCGTTGGACCCTCGCTGGCTGCGCACTCCTGATGCTGGCCTTCTACGGCAGCAAGTTTGTGCTGGAACTGATCTTCCAGCGCGGCGGCTGACACCGGAAGCACCGGTTATTCTCTTGACACAACGCTCGCCGAAACCCTATTTTCGCTACTTGTCAGCAATATAAGGACACCTCTTTTGAACGAAACATCGCTCACCGCGCTGTTTATTCTCCTGGTTGGACTGATCCTCCTTTCCGGTTTCTTCTCGAGCTCCGAGACGGGGATGATGTCGCTCAACCGATATCGTCTCAAACATATGGCCAAAACCGGCCATAAAGGTGCCAAGCGCGCCCAGGGCCTGCTGCAACGAACCGACCAGCTGATCGGCGTCATCCTGATCGGCAACAACTTCGTGAACATCTTCGCCTCTTCGATCGCCACGGTTATCGCGATTCGGGTCTGGGGCGATGCCGGCATCGCGATTGCCACCATCCTGCTGACCATCGTGATCCTGATCTTCGCAGAAGTCACTCCGAAAACCCTTGCAGCACTATTTCCCGAGAAAATTGCCTTCCCGGCCAGTTACATACTCGGTCCGCTGCTGAAAATCCTGTATCCGATTGTCTGGGCGGTGAACCTGTTCACCGGAGGCATACTGAAACTGCTGGGCGTTTCCGCCGCAGACGCTGCCAACGACCACCTCAGCCGGGAAGAACTGCGAACACTGGTGAATGAGGCAGGCGCCCTGATACCCGCCAAGCACAAGGACATGCTGGTCAGCATTCTGGACCTGGAAAAAGTGACCGTGAATGACATCATGGTGCCGAGAAACGAGGTAGTGGGTATCGACCTGGAAGACGACACCGACACCATTCTGCGCCAACTGCGCAGCAGCCAGCATACCCGGCTTCCGGTCTTCAAGGGCGACATCAATAACATTCAGGGCATACTGCACCTGCGCAGCGCTTCCAAACTGCTGCAACAGGAGGAAATCAACAAGGCCATGATCATGCAGCTTTGCCAGGAACCCTATTTCATTCCGGAAAGCACGCCCCTGAACACCCAACTGATCAACTTCCAGAAAGGTCGTCGACGGTTCGGCGTTGTTGTCGATGAATACGGCGACGTTCTTGGCCTCGCGACACTGGAAGACATACTTGAAGAGATCGTCGGCGACTTTACGACGGACTATGCCGCCACCAGCCCGGACATCATTCCGCAGGACAACGGCACGTTCATTATTGATGGCACTTCCGCCGTTCGAACCATCAACAAGACCCTGGGCTGGAAGCTCCCTACCGATGGCCCTAAAACCCTTAACGGCCTGATTACCGAAACCCTGGAGAACATCCCCGACACCAACGTCTGCCTGAAAGTGGACGGCCATCGGGTAGAAGTGCTGCAGATCAAGGACAATGTCGTGAAAGCAGCCATTGTGCACCCGAAAAAACGCAAAAAACGTTCTCTGTCACTGAAACAGTAAAACCCGGACACCTCCTCCCTATGGCGCTATAGACCCTTCGGTTATAGCGTCTCCCGTTCTTGAAAGATCAAAATTTAACCGCCAGCTTGACCCCCGGTGATCCCCCACCAACACTGAAGGAGCGTGCGATACAAAAACAATCACAAGGAATACGTCCATGAGTCTGACACACACGTTTGGCCTGCTCGCCCATCCCGACCAGGAGTGGGAGGCGATCCGCAATGAATCCGAGACTGTCACAAGACTGTACGCCGGCCACATTCTGCTGCTGGCATTGATCCCTGCGGTTGCCGGCTTCATCGGAACAACCCAGGTAGGCTGGCAAATTGGTGATGGCCAGATCACCAAGCTGTCGGTAACGAGCGCACTCCAGCTTTCCACACTTTTCTACGCGGCCATGCTTGCCGGCATTTTTATACTCGGCAAGTTCATTGATTTTTTCGCCGCAACGTATGATGCGGTAGAACGGACGCCCAGAGGCGTTGCTCTGGCGGCGTACACGGCAACCCCGATTTTCCTGATTGGCGTAATCGCCGCGTATCCGAACATATGGGTGAATATGCTGGCAGGCCTGGTGGCGGTTGCCTACGCGGTCTACCTGCTTTACGAAGGGCTACCGATTCTGATGAGGATCCCGGCGGACAAGGGGTTCATGTTCGCTTCTGCAGTCCTGACGGTTGGCCTGGTTATGTTCGTTGCCCTGCTCGCCATCAGTGTTGTTATCTGGAGCATGGGCATAGGCCCGGTTTACGTGAACTGACCGCAAATTATCTTGCAAGTCAGTAATCTGCACGAGGGTGCCTGTTGGGCACCCCGTGTTTTTTTGAATTTGCTCCCACGTTAGCGTTTGGTCATGTTAACTTTGGGCAAAATGCGGTAAATTTAACCAATAACGAGAATCCAAGGATTTCAAGCTCGGTCATGTATCCGGTTGAGGCGTAAACAGGAGTCTGCCATGAACAAGCAGTCCGGCATACATTACCTCCGCGAACACAGGGAAGCCGGAAGTAACAGACCGGTTCCTGCGGAGGTCACCCGCATCCGGGACACGGTTGTCGCCGGGCTCGGTGATTTGCTGCAGGGCGCCTTCGACGCCGTCGACGATTCGCTGTTCGAGCTGGCCAATAATGCCCGCAGCAACAACGAACAGAACCGGTACTTCGAGGCGATGCGTGAAATTCGCATCAAGCGTAAGGGTGTCGAGCGGCATTTCCAGAACACCGTTGCCCAATATTTTGCCACCCCCCCTCACACCGGACCGCTTCAGGAAGAACAGCTGAGCAAGCAGGCCAGCGCCGACACTCTTGCCCTGGTCGGCAATGACGACCTTGAGGAGCAGGTTGCCCTCAACGCCATGATCACCAAGGCAAAGGCGCACTTTCAGGGCCCACTGCTGCAACTCCAGACCCGTTTCAGTCAGGTGTACCCGGAAGCCACCGACGAATCACCGGTCAATCCGATGGCACCGGAACACCTTTGCAGTGCGTTCACAGAGGCAATACAGGCCCTTGAGATCCAGATCCGTGAGCGCCTGATCCTGCTCAAGCAGTTTGACCGCTATGTTGTGTCCAACCTCGGCATGCTGCTGGACGAAGCCAACCGCATACTGATCCAGGCCGGGATCATTCCGAACTTCCGTTATCACGGCAAATCCGGTCAGCAGCATGAGGCCTCCAGTCCCCAGTCGGCAGAGGCGCCAAAACAGGAAAGCGCGCCGGACGCTTCCGCGGCAGAACGGGCCGGCCAGGCCGCCAGCAGCAGCGCGGTTTTCGAACAGATCCGACAGATGCTGGCGCTGCAACGGGCCAATGCGGGCATACCTCCCCGTGCCTCGGACCCGAATGTCCGGGTCGTGGGTGACTCCGAGCTGGCAAGCCTTCTCAATTCATTGCCGCTTTCAGCCCCCCGGCAGGACCAGGGCAACCTGAGCGCCGGCGAACCTGTCAGCGTTGATCTCCGTCAGCTGGTACAACAGCTCCTTTCCCAGACCGATACCGGGGATGGTCGAAAACCGGCGCTTAACGAGGTCGATGAAGACCTCATTAACCTGGTTTCCATGCTGTTTGAATTCATTCTTGACGACTACAACCTGTCAGCTCCGGTTCAGGTGTTGATAAGCAGGCTGCAGATTCCGATCCTGAAAGTGGTTATCCGGGACAAGAGTTTCTTCAGCCAGGCTACGCACCCGGCCAGACGTCTCCTGAACTCCCTGGCGAGAGCAGGCATTGGCTGGAGTAGCAGCGACGAGAAAACCAAGGACAAACTCTACGGACAGATTCACAACATTGTGCAAAGGATTCTCAACGAATTTGACGGTGATGTTTCGCTTTTTGAAACCCTCAATCAGGAATTCGAACAGTTCCTTGAACGGGAGAACCGAAAGGCGTCTCTGGTTGAGCAGAGAACCCGTGAATCCGAGCGGGGTCGGATCAAGTCCCAGACGGCTCAACAAACCGTCGACAATCTTCTTAAACAGAAGGTGTCCCGTTACAAACTGCCGGAGTCCATCCATGACATCCTGATGAATGGCTGGAGCCGCGTGATGTTTCTTGCCTATCTCAGGGATGACGTGGAGCATCGGTGGAATGCCACGGTGAAGGTCGTCGATGATCTGATCTGGTGTCTTCACCCCCATCAGGAAGATGACGAAAGAGACCAGTGGGTGCGGGTCGTGCCTGGCCTGCTGAAATCACTGCGGTCAGGACTTGAAGAGGTCTCCTATAACTCATCGAGACTCGATGAAATGATGGGCCAGCTCAAGCATCAGCTGGCAGAGGCATTCCGGACCAATGCTGCCATCGAAGCACTACAGGATTCTCCTGAAGAGCCGGCGGAAGAGGAAATCGCGACCGTTCACCAGACGGCCGTTGAGCGCCAGCAGGAACTGGAAGACGCTGCAATCTCGGAATATGTTGCCCAGATTGACGGTATCGAGATTGGTAACTGGGTCGAGTTTCGACTGGTCAATGGTGCAAACTTCCGCTGCAAGCTGTCCGCCATCATTGATGAAGCAGATTGCTTTGTCTTTGTGAACCGGATGGGGCTGAAAGTGATTGAGAAAACCCGGGTTGAACTGGCCCATGAAATGCGCCGTGGCCGGCTGACCCTGCTTGAGCAGGGCGCATTGATTGATCGGGCCCTGGATGCGGTTGTCGGCACCCTCCGGAGCAAGACCGCCTGACGCCAATGCCTGAAAAAAGCAGTCCCAATGCCCTGCCGGCTGCCTACCGGCTTGGGCTTGCCTTGTCTCTGGCTCTTTTCCTACACACGCTCCTGCTTTCAGGCATCTCCTCGCCCAAGGAAGAACCAACGGTCACGCACAGGGAGAGTGTAAGGTTTGAGCTGGTAGCCCCGGGCACTCTTAGAACGGTTGCCGACCCGTCAGCTGACCTCAGTCCTCGTCGGGATGCACCACGGGTAACGCCGTTTGAGATTGATCCTCCTGAGCCGGAACCCCTCTCCAAACCGGAGGTTGTGACATCCCGCGAGCCGCAAACCCCCGCCCCGACAAAGGCAACAAATACCAGCGTCCCCCGGAGCGAAGCCGCACAGTCAAGCGCCAGCTCTGCTGCCGGAGAAGAACCCGAACAGCTCCCTGAAAAAACGGAGGAGAGCATTACGAGGGTTACGGAGTCACCGGGCGAGCTCGACCCCTATGTGGTCAAACTGGCCGTCCATCTGGCCCATCAACTTGAAGAACTGAGAGTGCCGGCCATGAGGAGCCTCACTGACACGGTCGCTATGGAAGTCGAACTGCAGTTGCTTGGAAATGGCGCCCTGACCCGGGCAAGGGTTCTGAAATCAACAGGAATCAAGCCAATCGATGAAGCTGCATATCGGGCTGCGCTGGCGGCTAGCCCCTACCCTCAGCCACCGAAGGATAGCGGGAGCGCGAACCGCTTCGAGGTGGAACTGTTGTTCACCCCGAAACGGCTCTGAGCTGCAGTGATCAGGCTTCTGCCTGCTTCGCCGCCTCTTTGACAAGTTTGGCCAGCTCACCGCTCTCGGACATTTCGAGAACAATGTCACATCCGCCAACGAGCTCACCATTGATGTACAGCTGGGGATACGTGGGCCAGCTGGAGTAAACCTTCAGGGCTTCACGAAGCTCCTGGTTATCCAGAATATTGACGAAGGCAAAGCGTTCGCCGCAGGCCATTACCGCCTGTACGGTTTTGGCCGAGAAGCCACACTGGGGTGCCTGTGGGCTGCCCTTCATGTACAGGATGATCGGATTCTCTTCAAGCTGGCTCTTAATGGTTTCATTGATATCCATGAACATTCACCTCTGTTGGAACAGTCTTGCCACACGGCAATTTTCTTGACGCTATTGTACACGGGTGCCGAACACCTCACCAAACACCTTGATTTGACCTCGAGCAACACCGGCAGTTCCAGCCCGGCCACAGCGTTGTCATACCTGCTCCGAAGGGCTAGACTTGATGCCCCATTTTTTCAGCCAACGTTCAGGCAATCCCGCCAGCAGCGGGGTTCGGTGAGATAAGGGCCATTGCATGGCGGCACGACATTTTCTGACATTGAATGACATGACAACCAACGAGCTGGAAAGCCTGGTTGATCATGCCACAGCATTGCGCAACGAGTGGCGGCAAGGGAAGGTTCGGGACTCCCTCAAGAACCGTGTCCTTGCGATGATCTTCGAAAAATCATCAACGCGAACCCGGGTTTCTTTTGAAGCCGGCATGACCCAGCTCGGCGGCTCCGCAATGTTCCTGTCGCCACGGGATACCCAGCTTGGCCGGGGCGAGCCGATAGAAGACTCGGCTATCGTTATCTCCAGCATGGTTGATGCGGTGATGATCCGCACCTTTGCCCATGAAACCGTGGAGCGCTTCGCGGCTGCATCACGGGTGCCGGTGATCAATGCGCTGACCGATGACTTTCACCCATGCCAATTGCTGGCCGATATGCAAACATTCCGGGAACACCGCGGCAGTATTCGCGGCGCTACCGTTGCCTGGATCGGCGATGGCAACAACATGTGCCACTCCTACATCAATGCCGCCGCACAGTTCGATTTCAACCTGAACATCGCCTGTCCTGAGGGCTACGAGCCGGCAGAATCAATGCTCAAGGGCCACGAAGACCGGGTCAAGGTGTTCCGGGAGCCGGCCGAGGCGGCCCGAAACGCCCAGCTCCTGGTGACCGACGTCTGGGCTTCCATGGGCCAGGAAGACGAGCAGAAAGCCCGTGAAAGGGCGTTCAGTGGCTATCAGATCAATCCCGGGCTGCTCTCTGTGGCCGATAAGGATGTGCTGTTCATGCATTGCCTCCCGGCTCACCGTGGTGAGGAAATATCGGCGGACATGATGGAGCATCCTGCCTCCGTGGTCTGGGACGAGGCCGAGAACCGCCTGCACGCCCAGAAGGCACTGCTCGAATTTCTCATCCTGAACCGGCTGGACTGATTCCATGAGCACAACCGCACAATCTCCGGCAGACTGGCTGCTCGAGGTCAATAACCTGTCCTGCGGCTACGGCGGGGATTCTGTGGTCAAGGATGTCAGCTTTGCCCTGAGCCATGGCGACATCGGCTGCCTGCTTGGCCCGAGCGGCTGCGGCAAAAGTACCATACTGCGCGCCCTCGCCGGTTTTCTTCCACTGAGTGGTGGCGAGATTTCGCTGCAGTCCCAGGCCATCAGCCTGCCCGGACGCACCCTGCCCCCGGAAAAGCGTCGGATCGGCATGGTGTTCCAGGATTACGCCCTGTTTCCGCACCTGACTATCGCTGACAACGTGGGGTTCGGTCTGCGGAATCTGAACAAGGCAGAGAAACGGCAGAAGGTCATGGAACTACTGAATGTCGTGCATCTGCAGGATCTGGCCGACAACTATCCCCATGAACTGTCTGGCGGCCAGCAGCAGCGCGTTGCCCTGGCCCGCGCCCTGGCACCCGAGCCCACGCTGATTTTGCTGGATGAGCCGTTTTCCAATCTGGACGCGGATCTGCGCCGTCGGCTGAGCCTGGATGTTCGCGAAATCCTGAAGACGCTCGGCATCAGCGCCATTCTGGTTACCCACGACCAGCAGGAAGCCTTCGCCATGTGCGATCAGGTCGCTGTGTTGCGGGACGGCAGGATCCAGCAGTGGGACGTGCCCTACAACCTCTACCATGAACCGGCAAATCGTTTCGTTGCCAGCTTCGTGGGTCAGGGCGGATTCGTCCCCGGCACCGCCCTGGGGCCGGATACTATTGAATCCGAGCTCGGCGTGATCCACGGCAACCGGGCCTACAAATGGGAACCCGGCACCCTGGTAGACGTTCTGATCCGGCCCGATGACATCGTTCATGACCCCGACTCGGATCTGCAGCCCAAGGTGGTTGAGAAAACCTTTGCCGGCACTTCCACGCTCTACCGTTTCCGGTGTTCCGAAGACACAGAGTTCGAAGCCCTGTTCCGCAGTCACCTGGATTTCAACCTGGGTGAGCATGTGCCGGTGCGTGTCGAGGCGGATCACCTGATTGCCTTCGAACGCACCAGCTGATTGAGAGATTCAGTTGTTGCAGACGCGCTCGACAGCATCCAGCCAGCCAGCGTAGAGAGATTCTCGCAAAGCCGGGCGCATTTCCGGATGGAACTGCCGCTCGCATTCCCAGAGCGCGGAGATCTGCTCAAGGTTGTCAAAAATACCTGTCTGTAGTCCCGCAAGGTAGGCAGCTCCGAGAGCGGTTGTCTCTGTAACCCGGGGCCGGTCAACGGTGACATTCAGTATGTCGGCCAGGAACTTCATCACCCAGTCGTTCACCACCATACCGCCATCCACGCGCAGCGATTCAAGTCGGGCGCCGTCGTTCTGGATCGCCCGCACCAGGTCCTTGGTCTGATAGCAGACCGACTGCAGGCCGGCGGTAACGATCTCGCCAATGCCCGTATCCCGCGTCAGGCCCATGATGGCGCCGCGAGCATGAGGATCCCAATGAGGGGCTCCCAGGCCGGTAAACGCCGGAACCAGGTAAACCGGATTGTCGACTCCGACCGCCTCCGCATGGGCGGAAGATTCATTGGCGTGGGCAATCAGCTTGAGCCCGTCCCTCAACCACTGCATGGCAGCACCGGCAACAAAAATACTTCCTTCTACCGCGTAACAGGGCTTGCCGTTTAGCCGATAGGCCATGGTGGTCAGCAACCGATTTTCGGACCGAACGGCCTTATCGCCCGTATTGAGCATGAGAAAACAGCCGGTGCCGTAAGTGCTCTTGGCCATGCCCGGGTAAAAGCAGGCCTGCCCCACGAGAGCCGCGTGCTGATCCCCTGCAATGCCGGCAATCATAACTGGCGCGCCCAACCACTGTACTTCGGCGGTGCCATAGTCTGCGGCGCTATCGAGTACTTCCGGCAGCAAGGCCCGCGGCACGCGAAACAGGGCCAGAAGATCGTCGTCCCAGTCCTGCTTGTGAATATTGAAAAGAGCCGTTCTCGAGGCATTGGTGGCATCGGTGCAGTGGGATTTTCCGTTCGTCAGGTTCCAGAGCAGCCAACTGTCCACCGTTCCAAAAGCCAGTGCACCGGATTCGGCCCGGGCGCGGGCGCCCTCCACGTTATCGAGAATCCAGGCTATCTTGGTGGCCGAAAAGTAGGGATCAATTAGCAGCCCGGTTCGTTCAACAACCGTGTCCTCATGGCCGTCTGATTTCAGCTTGGTACACCAGGACGCGGTTCGACGGTCCTGCCAGACAATAGCGTGGTAGATCGGCTCGCCGGTTGCCCGGTCCCAAATCACCGTGGTTTCCCGCTGATTGGTGATACCAATACCCGCCAGCTCCGAGGCGTCGATACCCGCTTTGTCGAGCGCGCCGCGACACACCGCCAGAGTGCTGTCCCAGATTTCCCGAGCATCGTGCTCCACCCAGCCATCTTTCGGGAAATACTGGTGAAATTCCTGCTGATCGGTTGCAACGCTGTTGCCCGTTTGATCAAAAACAATAGCACGGGAACTGGTTGTGCCCTGGTCGATGGCAAGCAGATAACGGGTCATGGACGGCCTCCTTTTGTTTCCCGGAATTCTAACAGCAGAGCAGACGGGAAAGGGTGACCGATATGGAATTTGGGAGCAGGCATAAAAAAAGGGCCGGAAAACCGGCCCTCAAATGACGAATGAAACAAGGAAAGTTCGTAAGAACTACAACCTCAAAAGTCATCCCTTACGCTTTGCAGTATTGACCGGCCCGCCAAAAACTTCAGTAGTGCTTGTGTAGCTGCTTTGTTACATCAGGTGAGGCGATGGGGTCTGGCTCACACAATGGAGTCCACCGGTTTTTTTCTGGGCCAGACCAGGCTGAATTTTGCACCGCCAAGCGTGTCGCTCCTGCTGACGAAGGCGTGCCCTCCGTGCCAGTAGAGAATCCGGCGAACAATAGACAAACCCAGGCCGTAGCCGCCGGAGGTTCGGGTACGGCTGTCGTCCAGTCGGGCAAACGCAGTAAACACTTTCTCCCAGTCTTCCTCTGGAATGCCGGGGCCATCGTCTTCAACGTCAACGCGACAGTTGTCCTCATCGAAATGACAGCTGACCAGCACCTTGCCAGCCGCGTAGCGTCCTGCGTTGCCTACCAGATTCTGGATCGCCCGATGCAGGTAGCGAGGCTCAATATCCGACAGCGCCCAACGTTCCGAGACCTCATCAATGTTGCCTTCGATACTCAGCTCGGGCCGGACCATCTGCTGCTCAGAGACCACCTGGCGGACAATGTCGGTTACCGAGGTTTCCTGCAGCGAGAAAACCGGGCCGCCCTGCTCCAGCCGCGCATAGGTCAGGATCTCATCAATCAGCTCGTCCAGTTCCTGGATATCGCCATCAATACCGTCCAGTTGCCTTTGCAGGGCAGACTCGTCCTGGCAGTCCTCGATCATCTGGACGCCAAAGCGGATACGGGCCACGGGAGTGCGCAATTCGTGCGAAACCGCGTGAATCATTTCCCGCTGCACCTGCACCAGGCGCTGTATGTGTTCGGCCATACCGTTGAATGACGAGGCCAGGCGGGTTACCAGCGTTCCCTCGCCCGCCTGGACCCGGGCGCTCATTTCTCCACGTGCGATTCGAACCGCTACCGACTCAACGGTTCTGAGATTACTGTCCACTTCCCGGAGCGCGAGGAAAACGGCAACGGCCAAAACCCCGCCAAGCACCAGGACCAGCAGCAGGACAACCGGCCAGGCCCAGGGATCAAACCCCGCGGGCATGTCAATCCGGTACAACTCACCGTCGGATAGCTGAACGATCACCCGTCCGCAACCGTCTGATTCGTCGGTGTAGAAGGCAAGGCCCCGCTCGGCGACCTGGTCCAGAACGTCAGAGTCCGGCAGCAGGTCGGCGTCGTCCAGGGTCTGCACTTCGACATTGAGAGAACGGGCCATTTGCGAGGCAACATTGAGACGGTCATCCGCAGAGGCTGAATCAAGATGCCACCGGAAAATCAACCCAATGGTTTCTGACACATCCCGGTAGGGCTCGTTCAGACGCAGCTGCAGGATTTCTCCGCTCAGTCCGGTTACCAGAACCCGATACCCTACGTCACTGTCGATGCCAACCACCTGGCCGTAGCCAAGTCGCTCCAGAGCCACCGGTGACAGGTTGAAACGGGAAGCAGCCCCCATGCGAAGATCAACCGTCGAACTCAGCCAGTGGTATTGCTGTAATGGTGCCGGGGCCGCAGCCAGCCAGCGCATCAGTGGCTCGGGGAAGCGTTCATGCCAGAATTGGGAGCGCACCGAGTTGATCCCGGTGAACAGCAGGACACATAAAAAAACAACCAGCGCGGTCAGGCCGGTAAGGCGGGCATAAAGCTTGAGGAAGAACTTCAGGGGCATGGTACCAACCCTGGCATGGAACACCGGTATGCGGGCGAATGGCACACCGGCTCCAGAGACTGAATCGTCAGGCTTCCTTTACGAACAGGTAGCCTTTACTACGAACGGTCTTGATGCGTCGCGGATGGATGGGGTCATCGCCAATCTTGGGTCGAATCCGGGAAACGCGAACATCAATGGATCGATCCTGACCATCGTATTCAATACCACGCAAGGCGGTGAAGATTTCTTCCCGGCTAAGCACGCGGCCCGCGTTGCTGGCGAGCAACCAGAGCAAATCAAATTCGGCGCTGGTCAGATCAATGCTTTCTTCACTCAGCCAGGCCTCCCGCATGGAGCGGTCGACAACCAGATCATTGAACTGGAGGCGCACCGGTTCTTCGCCCCCTGCCTCGTCCGCCGACCCCGAGCCGGTTTCGGTCACCCGACGCAGCATGGCGCGAATCCGTGCCAGCAGCACCCGGGGTTTGACCGGTTTGCCAATATAGTCATCGGCACCCATTTCCAGACCCAGGACCTGGTCCAGATCGTCGGTTCGGGCAGTCAACATGATGATCGGACCGGAAAAGAAGGGGCGCACCCGTCGGCAAATGGAAAGCCCATCCTCGCCAGGTAACATAAGATCCAGAACCACCAGATCCGGCTGCTCGTTACGGATCCGCTCTACCGCGGCCCCACCATGAGTTTCCAGGGAGACGGTCAACCCGTTGCTTTCAAGGTATTCGCGGGTTAACTCCGCCAACCGCTCGTCGTCCTCGACAATCAGAATTCGCCAACTTTCGTTTGTCTGTTCCACGCCATCCATCTCTGGTTTTGTTATTCCGGTTTCAGGTCATTCTGTGTACCTGACGATACAGGCAACCTGCTGTAACAGCAATTATACATGCTATTCAGAAATATACATGGAACCGCTGCTTCGTTACACCCTGTGACAGAGCTCCCGTAACCGCCAATCGGCCCCGATGTCACAGACACGTCACCTGGTGGTCACCGATGTGTCATACCGGCTTCATAGGCTTGTCGGGAAATGGAAACAAAAGAGACGACGCCATGACCACACAAACCGCGAAAGCCCGCCGCAGCGCCCGTCGCCTGAAAACCGACATGACCCGATGCCCCAGACAGGTCGAAGCGGCCCAGCGGCTGCGTTACCGGGTATTTTCGGAGGAATACGGCAGCGACCTGGGCGCACAGACGCCCGGCATCGACGCTGACGAGTTCGATGCAGTGTGTGACCACCTGATCGTTACCGACCTGGATTCGGGCGAACTGGTAGCGACCACACGCATCCTGCACCAGAAAGACACCAAAGATGTTGGCGGCTTTTATTCGGCCGGGGAGTTCGACCTGAGCGCCCTGGAGAGACTCCCTGGCACCATCGCCGAGCTGGGGCGCACTTGTGTTCACCCGGATTATCGCAATGGCGCGACCATCAGCCTGCTCTGGTCGGCAGTGGCCGAATATCTGGTTGAGCGCGGTGTTGACTACATGATTGGCTGCGCGAGCATCGGCATGTCTGACGGTGGCCTGAAAGCCTGGCGCATCGCCCGCCACCTCCAGACCGAGTATCTGGCCGATCCGGCCTTTCTGGTAAAACCACTTCGCGCGATGCCGCATCTGACCCACACCCGGGACAGCGATCGACCGGTGGACGTTCCCGCGCTGATCCGAGCCTACATGCGTCTTGGTGCCCGTGTCTGCGGTGAGCCCTGCTGGGATCCGGATTTTCGCTGTGCCGACCTGTTGGTTGTGCTGGAGGTCAGTAAACTGGCCGGCCGCTACAGCCGGCACTTCATGCGCTCGGCATCCTGAAGACGGGAATCTGGGATATGAGCTGGCTGAGACTCTGCGTTCGGATCACTGCCTTTATAGCCTTCCTTACAGCCACCACAATGTTGGCCGCCGCTCTGCGGAGCACTGAAATTGTTACCCGCAATGCTATCGACCGGACACCCTGGGCCAGATTCTGTTTCCGCTGGGCCTGTCGGTGCCTGGGACTGAATATACGCCAGCACGGCTCACCTTCCGACGATACCGTTCTGTTCGTCAGCAACCACATCAGTTGGTCAGATATTCCGATTCTGGGAAGCCTGGCACCGATCCGGTTTCTGTCAAAAGCCGAGGTCGGCCAGTGGCCGGTCATAGGCTGGCTGGCACGACAGGCCGGCACGCTCTTCATTCGACGCGGCGGTGGTCAGGCCCGCCGGGTTCGGGACCAGGTCATCGGGAATTTGCGGGCCGGGGAGAGTGTCTTGATATACCCGGAAGGAACCACCAGCGCAGGTCTGACGGTATTGCCGTTCCATGGCCTGTTGCTCAAGGCCGCTCCAGAGAGCAGAACGCCGGTACAACCGATCACCATTGCCTATCGCCGGGAAGGCCGCCCCGACCATCTGGCTCCCTTCATTGGTGATGATGAGTTCCACCACCATTTGTTGCGGATGCTAGCCCAGCCTTCTGCCCGGGTCGACGTAGTCTTCCACGAACCTGTGCACCCGTCGGAAAAGATCCCGGCCGGAGAGTTCGCCGCCAGCCTGAGAGAGACCGTTCTGGAAGGACTGACCCGAATATACCGTGGTGAATACGACAGACCGGCAACCGAGTGTATCAGAACAGGGGACGACCCTGGGCTACCTCATCTTCCGTCGCTTCACGGCGGCCAACGATCTCCAGATCAAAGTACAGGGTAAAGCCCGCCAATGGGTGATTGGCGTCCACCTTAACCAGGTTGCCATCAATCCCGACAACCTGCACGATCTGCGCTTCATCGCCCGTGTTGGTCTGGAACTTCATGCCAATCTGCAGGTTCTCGATACCTTCGAACAGTGAACGTGGCACCTTGCGCACCAGCTCGGGCTTGTGCTCACCGTACGCCATGGCCGGCGGTACCGTTACCTCGAGGCAATCGCCCACGTTGCGGTCTTTCACCGCCTGTTGGATCCCTTCAATAATCTCGGGACTGCCATAGACGAAGTGCAGGGGCTCACTGCCTTCGGAAGTATCAACCAGCTCGCCGATCTTGTTCTTCAAAACATAGTGAACGGTAAAAACGTCGGGTCTTGCTTGTGAAGCTGTCATCAGGTTTTCGAGTTTCCTGTATCCGGTGGTGTTTCGAGCTGTTGCAGGCCATGAATAACCAGTCGCTGATCCAGCTTGTCCCGCAATCCTGAAGGGTTACGCAGGCCCATGCGCTCAAGCAGGGACCCGTAACGGCCTTCGTCATCCCGGGCCCGGAGGGCCTGTAACAGGGTTGACAGTTTACCACGGCGAGTGGCCGTTGCGGCCTTGAGCCACTTAAGGGCTTTCCCCAACGTCAGCTCCTCATCGGTAAAGTCCCTGCCAAACGGGAACGGCGGGAACAGGCTGGCATCTCCCGCTGCCGCAACGGCAAGACGGATGGCTTGCGGGGTATTGTTACACCAGTCGGCAGGCAGCTTGAACGCAGGATCCACCTTGCCCGCCTTCTGGGCTTTTTTTAGAAGCTCCTGCTGGAACCGGGAGTCGGCAATGCGGATCAGCCTCAGGAAGACCTGCTCGTCGGACTGCCCTCTCAGATCGGCAATCCCATACTCGGTAATGACGATGTCCCGCAGATGGCGGGGTATGGTGCAATGACCATAATTGAACACGATATTCGACAGTACCTTGCCCTGGGATGATCGGGTGCTGCGTAGCGACAGGATCGAACGTGCGCCCGGCAGCTCGTGAGCCATGGCAACGAAGTTGTACTGGCCACCGACGCCACTGACCACACGACCATCTTCAAGACCATCCGATACGCCAGCACCGTTGAGGGTGTACATCATAGCCGAATTGATGAACCGGCCATGAACGCGCTGCGCCGCTTTCAGCTTCTGGTCTCCGAACCGGTGGTCATACAGGTGGTTGATGAAGTTCACGCTGGTCATGCAGATTTTTGCACGCTGCTCGTCGGTCATTTCCCTGAGGTACTGGTAAAACTGCTCGGGACCAACGTAAAAACCGCCGTGCATGGCGATACCGCCAGTCAGCCGTTCCCCGAGGATGAGGGTTTGGATGGCCTGCCGGGCCTCCGGATTGTCCAGATCACCCTCGACCGACTGATCACCAATACGTAAACGGCCGCCCTTGAACTCGACAGCTTCTTTAAAGATGCCGTGCTGGACCAGCCAATGAACATCCTTTGCCCGCAACGGGCTATCAATAAGCTTTTCGCGCCGCAGGACATCGAGGGTTGCGAGAGACACTTCGCTGGGAATATCACCGCGATTGATCAATGTCTGCAGACCGGCGTGATCGTATACCTCGCGGGTAAGGATGCCTTCCTGCATCAGGTACAGGAAACCATCCACCATCATTTCACTACAGCCATAAAGCCCCTCCTCGAAGGGGCCGGTGCCACCGTCCTCGCGAACGACGGGGAAATGCTGATCAACCTGGAGATGGTCAAACACCTGCCGCCAGGCCTTATTGTGACTGTGTCTGAGAATGGCACTGTGGACCAGGGCCGCGCCCAGTGAGCCGATGCCAACCTGGAGCGTACCGCCGTCCTTCAGGAGGGTACTGGCGTAGAATCCGATCAGGTGGTCTTCCGGGCTGACCGACATCTGGGGCGCTGAGAACAGCGGATAGTCTCCCGAAGGCTGATCAAGCAAGACATCGAACCGGTCTGCTTCAATCGCCGCATGATGGCCAAACCAGGGAAGGTTCTGGTTCATCTCGGCCACCAGCGCCACCGGCGTGCCAGCCGCCTCGCGCTCACGGAGCAGGGGAATCAGGTCCAGCGTCAGATCCGGGTTGCAGCTCAGACTGACCTGGCCGGGCTGCCCATGGGCCTCGCCCGGCGACACCATCTGGGCGACGACATTGACACCCACCGCCATCAGATCGCGAACGGCATGAGTATAGTTGGTACACACGTAATGCCGCTGCTGGGAACGATTGTTCAGATAACTGCCGGCTTTGAAGAAAAACTCCGAGACCTGAACATTCTCAGGAAGACGGTTTGCCGATACATCCCTGGCATAGGCCAGTTCAGGAATCCGGCCATAGAGGCGCTCAACAAAAGGCCCCATGAAACGCTTTTCCAGCGAGGAGCCGCCCTTTGGCGCCAGCAGCGACAGTGCCGTAACAATGTGCAGGCTGATTTCCGGATCGTCTTTCGCCCGCTGGTATAGCGCATTAACAAAGCGAACCGGTTTTCCGAGCCCGAGCGGCAAACCGAGAGTAATCTCCTTGC
>NZ_DDOI01000036.1:51009-61290 GCF_002341575.1 Marinobacter sp. UBA2498
AGAGTAATCTCCTTGCCAACCCGGCGAATCACCTCGTCAACACAGGCGTTCACATCATTTGATAACTGCCCTCTATCACCCGCCATTACCAAGCTCCTTATTGGCTAATCAGCATGTTAACGGAGATGATCACACGAGCATCGGGCACAGACAATGCGCCAGATCATGATTCTGGGGTTTGATGATACTGCCGGGTGCGGGGAATTGCGGGGTTCAGAAGTTCCACTTCAGGTTCAGGCAGGCACCCTCGTTCAGGAGCGCAATGCCATGGTCGGCCTGGGCCGGATCTGACGCATAATGCTTGCCGGAGTGCTTCGAACGGGTGAAGGTAAGGCTCAGCAGGCGGGAACCGATTTCGGCAAACGCATCGGAACTGTCCTCGTCAAAATCACCGGAAACCCGTTCCTGGATTTCGAAAATCTGCTCGCTGGCTGTCTTGCTTTCGACCTGTTCGAAGACGCGCTCGGATGCTTCGGCGCGAACGACGAAAGCAACAAGATTGAGAGCGAGTAACGCAACAAAGATTCGAATAATCATGACACTGCCTGAGACCTTTTTTCCGACACGGGAGTCTACGGATACCTTAGGCTTAAGTCTAATGATTAAGAGCCGGAAAAATGTGAATCTGCACACAAAGACGCCGACTTTTTGTCACGGCATCAGCATCTTTTTGTCAATTTATGATCCCCGATATTTCAGACTGTAACAGCACCCCCGGCCAGCGCCTCTCAGCCGGGGGTTCAAGCCAACCAAGCCGGCGGGCTCAGGGGCAGGGGTAGGTGAATTCCTGATGAATGGCCTCTATCGCTTCCAGTACCTCGGGGCTCAGGGTGACCTTTGCGGACCCTATGTTTTCCCGCAGCTGCTCCATGGATGTTGCTCCGATGATATTGCTGGTCACAAAGCTACGGCTGTTCACGTAAGCCAGCGCCATCTGGACCGGAGACAATCCGTTCTGCCGAGCCAGCTCAACATAGGCCTGGGTGGCATCCATGCCACGACTGCCGGTGTAGCGACTGAAACGCTCATACAGGGTCATTCTGGCTTTTTCAGGCCACTTGCCGCCCAGATATTTGCCGGAGAGCATGCCAAAAGCCAGCGGTGAGTAGGCGAGCAAACCGGCCTGTTCCCGGTGGGCAATTTCCGCCATCCCCACCTCAAATGAACGATTCAGGAGGTTGTAGGGATTCTGGATACTGGCCACTCTCGGCCAGCCTTTCTCGCCGGACAGACGAAGGTACTCCATGGTGCCCCAGGGCGTCTCATTGGACAGTCCGATGTGCCGGACCTTCCCGGACCGAACCAGATCATTCAGCGCTTCGAGTGTTTCCTCGATCGGCGTGAAAGATTCTTCCGGGTTGTGCTCGTAACCGAGCTTGCCGAAAAAGTTCGTGCTGCGATCCGGCCAGTGCACCTGGTACAGATCAATGTAGTCGGTCTGCAGGCGTTTCAGGCTGGCGTCGCAGGCTTCCATAATATGATCCCGGGTCAGGCGCGGACCATTACGCAGGTACTTCAGTCCGTTGCCCGGTCCCGCCACTTTCGACGCAATTACCAGTTCGTTGCGGTTGCCCCTGCTTGCAAGCCAGTTTCCCAGGTAGGTCTCGGTCAGCCCCTGGGTTTCCGCCCGGGGCGGCACAGGGTACATCTCTGCGGCATCAATAAAGTTGATACCCTCGGCGACTGCGTAATCCAGCTGTTCAAATGCTTCCTTTTCGGTGTTCTGCTCCCCCCAGGTCATGGTGCCCAGGCAAATCAGGGTAACGTCGAGATCGGTCTTTCCAAGCTTTCGCGTTTGCATATCGTCTCCGATTCGGTTCGGTTAACGGGTAAAGGGAATGTCACGGGAGTGTCGCATAACTGTCATGCCGGCTTTTCATAGTAGGGGCATGTCAAAGGAAGCACAGGAAACACCGTGACCGAGACCATGCAGGCCAACCGGCGCTCACAACACATTACCATTGTTTCGGAGACTTTTCCGCCGGAAATCAATGGCGTGGCAAACACGCTCAGGCAGCTTTGCCAGGGGCTGATGCAACGTGGGCACCGGGTAACGGTTATACGGCCGCGACAGCAGCATGAGCGCAAAGGCCACTTTGCCAGTGCTGGCGAGGCACTCTTCTCCCGTGAACATGTGGTGACCGGATTGCCGCTACCCGGGTACGCCGACCTGCGCTTTGGCCTCGCCCGAACCGGCCATCTGAAAAAGCTCCTGACCACTGACCGCCCCGATGCCGTCTACGTTGCCACTCAGGGCCCGTTGGGCGTTGCGGCGACCACAGCCGCAAGGCAGATAGGGATTCCGGTCAGCTCGGGCTTCCACACAAATTTTCACAGTTACAGCCGTTATTATGGCGTCGGCATGCTGGAGAGGCTGCTGTGCCTCTACGGTCGATGGTTCCACAACCGCACGGCCATCACCCTGGTGCCGACTCGAAAAATGCAGCAGACAACCCGCGCCATGGGTATTCCGGCGACCGGCCTCTGGAGTCGGGGCGTGGACTGTCATCGCTTTACTCCCCACAAGCGAGACAGCGCACTGCGGGAATCCTGGGGCTTACAGGCCAATGACCGCGCCATTCTGTATGTCGGCCGGCTTGCACCGGAAAAGAACCTTCGGATGGCGGTTGCCTGCTTCGAACGTATTCGCGGCCTTCACCCCCAGGCCAGGTTCATACTGGTTGGCGACGGCCCGCTACGGCGCCAGCTGGCTGAACGCCACCCCGATTACGTGTTCTGCGGCACCCGCCGGGGCGACGACCTGGCACGCCATTTCGCCTCAGGCGACCTCTTCCTGTTTCCGAGCAAAACCGACACCTTCGGCAACGTGGTGCTGGAGGCAATGGCCAGCGGACTGGGCGTCGTCAGCTTTGACGACGCCGCCGCAGCCGAACACATACGCCACGAAGAAAACGGCATGAAGGTGCCTCTGGACGAGGATGAAGCATACGTCGACAGCGCTCTCCGCCTGGCCGATCAACCAACCTTGCTGAACCGGATCAGGGCCCAGGCAAGGCTGGACGCTCTGGAACAGAACTGGAACTCGCAGATCGAACAATTTGAACAACTGGTTTTCAACCAAACCGCAAAGGCCGGATACCATGCCATCAACAAGCAAAGCATCTCGCTTCTTTGAACTGGCAGACCAGCGGGAAGTCGCTTTCTGCCAGTCTATTAACCGCGCTGTTCAGTTCCGGCCCGCCCTCGGGTATTTCCGACTGGTCAGCCGACTCGGCGACGGCTGGTTCTGGTACGCACTGATTCTGTTCATCCCCTTTCTCCGACCGGAATCCGGGCCAGGGCTGGCACTGCTTATGGCGTTGACCGGCCTCACCTGCACCCTCAGTTACAAGTTACTGAAGCGCTGGCTCATCCGTGAACGTCCATTTATATCCTTTCCCGCCATCAACTGCGGCACACCGCCCCTGGACCGCTACAGCTTCCCGTCCGGCCACACGCTGCACGCTGCCTGCTTTCAGGTCATGCTGACCGTGGCGGAACCGGCGCTGGCTCTCATCGTGCTTCCGTTTACGTTGAGTGTGGCGGCATCGAGGGTGGTGCTCGGCCTGCACTACCCCAGCGATGTCGCTGCCGGCGCCCTGATCGGTGGCCTGATGGGTTACGCGGCCATGAGCTGGCTGCACTTCTAATCGAACAGACGCAACTGGGTAACCGGCGCATCATCATTGCGGAAACGCACACCAAGACCCAGCAGCCGCACCGGCCGCTCCCGGTTAGTGACCAGCTCAGCCAGCAGTGGCAGATAATCATCCAGAGCCGGCTCTTTGACCTGCTCACGAACCCGCTCAAGGGTATGGGTTGAAAAATCACTGTAGCGGATCTTGATGAAGAGTTTGTGGATCGGTTTTCGGCGGGCCTTGCGCGACAGGCGAAGGTTGAGATCCGCAACCAGTGAGGCCATGACGGTCTGGCAGGCGGCCATATCTGGCAAATCCTGGGAAAACGTTCGTTCCACGCTTACCGACTTGGCAATCCGCGATACCACCACCGCCCGCTCATCCCGGCCGTGGGCCATCTCGTGGAGTCGATAGCCCTGCTTGCCGAACCGATCAATCAATACATCGGGCCCGAGCGCCTGCATGTCGCCGCAGGTCTTGACCCCCAGAGCATGCAGTTTCGAGGCGGTCACCTGCCCCACTCCGAACAGTTTTTCGACAGGCAACGCCTGCACGAAACTCCCAACGTCCTCAGGGCGAATCACGAACAGCCCGTCCGGTTTTTCCCAGTCACTGGCAATCTTTGCGAGAAATTTATTGGGCGCCACGCCGGCGGAAATAGTGATACCGACTTCCTGGCGCACCCTCTCCCGAAGGTGGCGAGCCATAAGCGTGGCACTGCCCTTGTGATCGGTCACATCGGAGACGTCCAGAAAGGCCTCGTCCAGAGAGAGCGGTTCCACCAGGTCTGTCAGTTCCCGCAGGATAGCCATCACCTGCTGTGAGACCGCCCGATACCGGCCCATATCTGTTGGCACCGTCACCAGCCCCGGGCAGAGCCGTCGCGCTTCGCTGCCGGGCATCGCCGACCGCACACCGTACGCCCGGGCCTTGTAATTGCAGGTAGTCACCACGCCCCGACCGCCATCGCCACCCACCGCCAGCGGCACATCCCGTAGGCTGGGATCGTCCCGCATCTCCACGGCCGCGTAGAAGCAGTCACAATCCACATGGATGATCTTGCGTTGTGGCATAATCAGAGGGCTCGCGTCGACTTTCTGTACATTTATACAGCCTTGTATCTTAAGCTAACATGCAGAGAATGTCAGGAACCCCAACAACCGGCGCATCAACCATTGCGAGGCCACCATGAGCAACCCGATTCCTGAAGCAGAACGCACCGAAATTGAAGCCGCAGCCTTCCGTAAACTGGTCAGGCATTTGCGCGAAAACACCGACGTCCAGAATATCGACTTGATGAACCTGGCGGGCTTCTGCCGCAACTGCCTGTCCAAGTGGTATCTGGCAGAGGCAAATGAGCGTGGTTTCGAGATTTCAGATCCCCAGGCCCGTGAAGAAATCTACGGAATGCCGTACGAGGACTGGAAGGCGCTCTATCAGACAGGCCCCAAGCAGGAACACAAATAATGAGCGTCAACGATGCCGTAAGGATTCACCTGGCATCCCTGGACGCTGGCCACGCCAGTTTCAAAGATTCCCTGGCCCTGATTGAACAGCACTTCGAGTACCAGCCCTGCGGCTTCCGCAATGGCCCGCTGGTAAATGCAGAAGGCGAGAATGCCGGCTCCTGCCGGATCTTTGGTCTGGGCCAGTACTGCAATCTGAGCGAAGTGGACACGCTCAAGCTGTTTGCCGAGCACTACCAACAGGTTCTGGACGATCCGACCGGCGAGAGCCACGGCAACATTCGCCAGTTTATCAGTACAGGATGGTCAGGCATCCGCTTCGAAGGCGTGCCACTGCGGCAGCGCCCGAACCCAACCGACAACATGACCAGGGAAGAGACTCCTTCATGAGCGATACCGCCACCTCCGGGGTAAAACAGGGTTTTCAGCTAAAAAGCGCCAGCGTGTCCATGACAGCCCTGGAGCTCTATTATTTTGACGACAGCGAATTTGAAGAAGTACTGCGAGACAAGATCAGCCAGGCACCCGGGTTCTTCAAGGATATTCCGCTGATCATCAGCCTTGAGAAATACCAGGGACTGGACAGTGAACTGGATTTTTTCAAGATGATCGGCACCTGCCGGCGTAACCACATCCATGTGATTGGCGTTCGCGGTGGCACCGACGACCAGCGCCGCCTGGCCCGGGGCGCCGCACTGGCGCTGCTGCCGGGTAACGGCCAGCGGGATCGCACCCATGAAGCCGAACAGGCGGCCGCGGCCGCGGACGAAGCGGAAGCGGCAGTTGTTGCAGCCTCGACAAGCGCTGCTGGTGACCCACCTCCGGCCAAAATCATCTCCCAGCCGGTCCGCTCCGGCCAACAGATCCACGCACCGGAAGGTGACCTGGTTATCCTGGCGCCGGTGCAGGCCGGAGCCGAAGTGCTCGCGGCGGGCAACATCCATGTTTACGGCCCGCTTCGGGGCCGGGCACTGGCCGGCATCCATGGCGCAGAATCCGCACGGGTTTTCTGTCAATCCCTGGAAGCGGAGCTTGTGTCCATCGCGGGACACTATAAAATCTCCGAAGATCTTCAGGACAATGGCTGGAAAAGCGCTGTGCAAATCCAGCTCAGGGACGACCTGCTGGTGGTAACGCCACTGGACAAGGCCTGATTTTGGAGCTGAATACAATAACTTGACCGGATAATTCGGCAGACACGACGAATCCACCGAGAAACAGGAACAGAACCTTGGCTAGAATTATTGTCGTTACCTCAGGAAAGGGCGGCGTTGGCAAAACCACCACCAGCGCCTCGATCAGCACCGGCCTTGCCAAGCGAGGCCACAAGACAGTAGTCATCGATTTTGACGTGGGCCTGCGTAACCTGGACCTGATCATGAACTGCGAGCGTCGCGTGGTGTACGACTTCGTAAACGTGATCCAGGGCGAAGCCTCCCTGAACCAGGCGCTGATCCGCGACAAGCGGGTCGATACCCTGTACATCCTTCCGGCCTCCCAGACCCGGGAAAAGGAAGCACTGACCAAAGATGGCGTCGAGAAGGTCATCAACGAGCTTTCCGAGACCTTCGATTACATCGTCTGCGACTCCCCCGCTGGCATTGAGCATGGCGCGCTGATGGCGCTGTATTATGCCGATGAGGCAATTGTGGTCACCAATCCCGAAGTATCCTCCGTCCGGGATTCGGACCGCATTCTGGGCATTCTGCAGAGCAAATCCCGTCGAGCCGAAATGGGGCAGGATCCGGTCAAGGAACACCTGCTCCTGACCCGTTACAACCCGTCCCGTGTCGAAAAGGGCGAGATGCTGTCCGTGGCGGACGTAGAGGAAATCCTCGCGATCCCTCTGCTGGGCGTCATTCCGGAAAGCCAGATTGTTCTGAACGCTTCAAACCAGGGTTTGCCGGTTATCCTCGAAGAGGACAGCGATGCCGGCCAGGCCTACGATGATGCGGTTGCACGCCTTCTGGGAGAGGAACGGGAACACCGTTTCATGACGTCCCAGAAGAAGGGTTTCTTCTCACGGATGTTCAAGGGGGGCTAAGGGATGAGTTTCCTCGATTACTTCAAGGGTAAAAAGAAGAACACCGCCAGCGTGGCCAAAGAGCGCCTCCAGATTATCGTGGCTCACGAGCGGGGCCAGCGTGATCAGCCGGACTACCTGCCCCAACTGCAGCAGGAGCTGCTGGAAGTCATTCGCAAGTACGTTCAGATCAGCGACGACATGGTTCAGGTTGAGGTAGACCGCAACGAGAGCTGCTCGGTACTGGAGCTGAACGTCACGCTACCGGAGCGATAACCCGCTTTATCTGGCCTGTCCCGGGTGGGACAGGCCATTTCTTACCACCTCGCAAAGTGGTCTTCCATCAGGCCCCGCAGACCTTTAACCTCAATTTTTCCGCCAGCCTCATCCGTCACCGTTCCACTGAACGAGCCCACGTACTGCCGGAAGTTGGATGCCAGTACCCAGGCGTCCAGTTTTTCCTTGCGCACACCAGCGGGGACAAAGTGCAGATCGACCCGACCATCCTCCGTACTCACATGCCAGTCGCCGCCTGGTTGATAGCGATCAAAACGGAACCTTGCCGCGCCCAGTTTGTGGCAGACACCATCCAGCCAGAGCGCATTTTCTGTCATTCCCGTCTCATTGACCCCTGCGGCAAGGTTCAACCCCACGGACCGGCCATCCGCAAGCTGGCCAGCCAGGCAGGCCCAGTTCCAGGCTGTTTCTCGGCGCATGAAGCCACAGCTCCAATCGATGGATCCCCGAGTCTGCTCGTCGCAGCGCCAGATACGATGATCCCAGCGCACTTCCCCTTCCACCGGCAAGCCTGCCGACTTGCGGGTAAATACCCAGCCATTGTAGCCGGCCGGGCATACCAGCCGGAGCGGGTCCCGATCCTCTGAAAGCGTCAGTTCAATACGGATACCTCCCGGGGCCGAGACCGTAATTGTCCGGCCATCCGCGGAAGGCGCAATTCGCACGGCTACGTCGCCCTTGCTGAACCTTGTCACCCCTTCCTCTGGCCGGGGCTCAATGCAGGTTTGCCGGGCCAATGGCTGAAGGAAAGACTGCTCCAACATCTGGCCAGTCTCGAAGTCATAGAGATAGAAGAATCCGCTGCCCAGCAGTTTCAGATCCACCACCGCCAGACCAAACACCCAACCCGGGCCCATGGCGCTGACAAACTGGAACTGGTTGAACCGCCAGCGTCTTGCCAGCTTTGAACGCGGGCGGTCCATCACCGTACGCAGGTCATAGTCCAGATAGTTGATCTCTTCTACCGGTTCATCCAACAGTCCCGGAATCACCTGCCCTTTGCCGTTGATAAGTTTCTTAATGGTCATAGTCGTCGTCAGATCGGGCCAATTTCGGTTACCAAATCAACAGGTCGCTACCTGGTTCACAATCCACTGTTTCCGTGGCCATGCCGGCAAAAGCCCCATGCTAGACTCGGCCCACCATCTGCAAGGAAGTGTACCCTATGAGAAAGAGCATAGCCCATGGCATTACGGGCTGGGCCTCGGTGCTCAGTGGGCTGGTCTGTGCGTTGCTGGTGTTTGCCGTTGCCGCCAGTGCCCGTGCTGAACTGCCCAGTGAAAGCGACGAGGCGTGGACGCTACGCAAGGAAGCCGATCACATCCGGGTCTATACCATCGAGCAGCCAGGCTCCAGCTTCAAGGCCTTCAAGGCCGTGGCGGTGCTCGACGCGCCTATCGAAAACCTGATGGCTGTGATGGCCAACCCCGGTTCCTGCATCGAGTGGGTGCACAACTGCACCGAATCCCATGGGTTTGGCAATGGCGTGTTTCAAGATCGCTTTGCCTATTCCGTGAATGACATGCCCTGGCCGGTTACTGACCGCGACTATGTCCTGCGCATACGCACACGGGGTGATCAGGCCTCCGGTGAGATCGTCATGGATCTGAACGCCATGCCCGATCAGCGGGCGGAAAACAGCAGCCGGGTGAGAGTCGATCGCTCGGACACCCTGTACCGGTTCACACCAGAGGGGGAGAGCACCCGGATGGTGTGGGTCCAGCACACGGACCCCAACGGAGCGCTACCCGGCTGGCTGGTGAACTCCCTGCTGGTGGATATTCCCGTGAGGTCGATGGAAGCGCTGGAACGCGTTGCCAACAGTAAAAAGTACCAGGGGTACCAACTGGTTTATGACGAGCAGGGCCAACTGACCGGCCTTCGCATGAACAAACCCTGAGTCCCGGCGCACAGTAAGGGATGACGCGCGGAGTATCACGCGCTAAGCTTTATGAAAGGACTCTAGAAGGCAGCCCAGATCAATGACCGTTCTCGCCTACGAGATCATGACACCCAGCATCAAGGCCGTCCCGCAATCCTGGACCATGGACCGGTTGGCCCGCTTCCTCACCGACAACGAGATAACCGGCAGCCCCGTCACCGATGACGACGGCGAAATTGTCGGCATTGCCACTCTTAAAGACATCACCGAATTCCGTTGGAACGCCACGCGCTCCGATGCGGACCGGCATCTGACTCCCGAAGAGCGGGAGGAAGCCCGACGCCTGCGAATGGTGATCTTTGAGGAAATGGGCAAGGTGCCGGTAGAAGTCCGGGACATCATGACCCCCATCGTTTTATCGGTTGACGAGAAGACGCCGGTGCGCGACATTGCGAATATCATGATGCGCGAGCACCTGCACCGGATTTTTGTCACCAATGATTCAAAAATTACCGGCATCATAACGACTTACGATATGCTGAAAGTGATCTCGGATGAGGAACTCACGCAACGCTGCGCCGATAACGACTGAGCCACCAGAGAGGTAGCGCCACTTATGCCCAGAGCACCGCAAGCTCGCCGAAAGATGTACGTCCTCGACACCAACGTCCTGATCCACGACCCGAACGCCCTCCTCAACTTTGAAGAACACGATGTCATCATCCCGATGACGGTCCTCGAAGAACTCGACAGCCTCAAATCCGGCAAGCAAGCCGTGGCCGCTGACTGCCGTCAGGCCATCCGCAACATCGATAAGTTGCTGGGCGATGCCAGCCCGAAGGTGATCGAGAAAGGTGTTCCCATCGTGCGTGGCAAGAAGGCCGAACCCCTGGGCACTCTTTCGATCCTGATGAGCACCGGTGACAGCGGCAACCACTCGCTGCCCGAGCACCTGAACGACAACAAGATCATCAA